>JBCCFQ010000171.1:0-7080 GCA_039029655.1 Pseudomonadota bacterium
GAGCTGTTGTTGTTTGTTGGTTGCAAGCGATTTGGATGAGCTTGATAGGGGCGAATCAGACGTAAATTTCAGTGCGTCCAAGCGGAATGCCTGATTGCGGCGTACCTTCGCAGTATCGTGAACACTAATGGTTGCACCATAAGGAATCTTGTAAAGCTCACGCTCTCGACCAAACTCATCCATTACAGCCAATTCACCAGAGCGAGATACCGCCACCAAATGACCTTTGGCATGTTGAACGTACTTAACGTTACGCAGCTTAACGGTCCCTAGGTTTTTCACCTCGATGCTATTAACCGATGCAGATCGAGAAGCCGCACCACCGATATGGAAGGTACGCATAGTCAACTGAGTACCCGGCTCACCGATTGATTGGGCCGCGATCACACCAACGGCTTCACCCTTGTTGATGCGATGACCTCGAGCCAAGTCACGCCCATAACACTGAGCACACACGCCATGGCGGGTCTGACAAGTAATTGGAGAGCGGACATAGACCTGATCGATGTTCAGTTCTTCCAAACGCTGCACCCACTTCTCATCCAACAGGGTACCCGCTTCAATGGCAACCTCTTCAGTACCCAACTTGTGGACGGGTCGCGCCACGACTCGACCCAATACGCGTTCGCGCAATGGCTCAACAACATCACCACCCTCAACGATTGGCGTCATAAGCAACCCATCTTCGGTGCCACAGTCAACTTCTGTAACCACCAAGTCTTGAGCCACATCCACCAAACGTCGGGTCAGATAACCAGAGTTCGCAGTCTTCAAAGCGGTATCCGCCAATCCCTTTCGGGCACCGTGAGTTGAAATAAAGTACTGCAGTACGTTTAGTCCTTCACGGAAGTTAGCGGTAATAGGCGTCTCAATAATGGAACCATCTGGTTTTGCCATCAAGCCACGCATACCAGCCAACTGACGAATTTGGGCAGCAGAGCCACGAGCACCAGAATCCGCCATCATGTAAATGGAGTTAAACGAGGGTTGACGCACATCATTGCCCTCGGCGTCGGAAACAACATCCGTACCCAGTTTGTCCATCATGGCTTTGGCTACTTGATCATTTGTACGTGACCAAATGTCCACCACCTTGTTGTAGCGCTCGCCGTTAGTTACAAGACCAGAGGCATATTGCTCCTGAATCTCTTTAACCTCAGCCTCTGCCACAGACAAGATGTCGCTCTTTTCAACGGGCACCACCATGTCATTCACACCGATGGATACACCGGCAATGGTGGCGTAACGAAAACCGGTGTACATGAGCTGGTCGGCAAAAACCACAGTTTCTTTCAAGCCCACTCGGCGATAACACCAGTTGATGACGTTTGATATTGCCTTTTTGGTCATGTCTCGGTTGACCAAATCAAAGGGCAAGTTTTCTGGAAGAATCTCGGACAACAACGCTCGACCAACTGTGGTTTTCATCACTCTGGTCACGGGGTTCCATCCGCCTTCCTCTTCGTTCTCCTCAACGGTGGATACGCGCACCTGAACAACGGCCTGTAGCTCACAGGCACCCGCACCGAAGGAACGATGAACCTCGTCAACGCTGGAGAAGAATGTACCCTCACCCTTGGCATTAACCCGCTCACGGGTCATGTAGTAAAGCCCCAACACCACGTCTTGTGACGGAACGATGATGGGTTCGCCGTTAGCAGGGGACAAAATGTTGTTGGATGACATCATCAAAGCTCGAGCTTCAAGCTGGGCTTCTAGAGACAGCGGCACATGCACCGCCATCTGGTCACCATCGAAGTCCGCGTTAAAAGCGGTGCAAACCAAAGGATGTAACTGAATGGCTTTCCCTTCGATGAGAACAGGCTCAAAACCTTGGATACCTAATCGGTGAAGGGTTGGAGCACGGTTCAACAAGACGGGATGCTCACGAATAACCTCATCCAGGATATCCCAAACCTCTGGCCCTTCTCTCTCTACCAAGCGTTTTGCGGCTTTGATGGTCGCCGCCTCACCTCGAAGCTGAAGCTTGCTGAAGATGAACGGTTTAAACAACTCCAATGCCATTTTTTTCGGCAAACCACATTGGTGCAGTCGTAGTGTAGGACCAACCACGATTACGGAGCGGCCGGAATAATCCACACGTTTACCCAGCAGGTTCTGACGAAAACGTCCCTGCTTACCTTTAATCATGTCGGCAAGAGACTTCAATGGTCGTTTGTTGGTACCTGTGATGGCGCGACCACGTCTACCGTTATCCAGCAACGCATCCACCGACTCTTGCAGCATGCGCTTTTCGTTTCGCACGATGATGTCAGGCGCATTCAGTTCCAGCAGGCGACGCAAACGATTGTTACGGTTGATGACGCGACGATATAGATCATTCAAATCGGAAGTCGCGAATCGGCCACCGTCTAGGGGAACCAATGGTCGTAAGTCAGGCGGCAATACCGGCAATACGGTCAAAACCATCCATTCGGGATGATTACCAGACTCAATAAAGCCCTCAATAAGCTTGAGTCGTTTTGAAAGGCGCTTGAGTTTTGTTTCAGAGCGAGTGGCACCCATGTCTTCTCGAACTTGAGCCACTTCGGCGTGCAAATCCAGAGTCCGAAGCATCTCATATACGGCTTCTGCTCCCATTCGAGCATCAAACTCATCACCATGCTCTTCGATGGCTTCCAAATAAGCCTCATCGGATAACAACTGTCGACGCTCCAATGGGGTCATTCCGGGATCAACCACGACGAACGCTTCAAAATAAAGCACTCGTTCGATTTCTCGAAGGGTCATATCCAGCATCAAACCAATGCGAGAAGGCAGTGATTTCAAGAACCAGATGTGTGCCACAGGGCTGGCCAACTCCACATGGCCCATGCGTTCACGACGAACTTTGGACTGAGTTACCTCAACGCCACATTTCTCACAGACCACGCCCCGATGCTTTAGACGCTTGTACTTACCACACAGACATTCGTAGTCCTTAATGGGCCCGAAAATCTTTGCGCAAAACAAGCCATCACGCTCCGGCTTAAAGGTTCGGTAGTTAATGGTCTCTGGCTTTTTTACTTCGCCATAAGACCAAGACCGAATCATGTCCGGTGACGCGAGTCCGATACGAATTGCATCGAAATCTTCGACTGGTGCCTGTTGTTTGAATAGCCTCAAGAGGTCTTTCATATTCTCACCTAATTAATTGAGCGAGTTTAATGTCGCTAAAACTTTACTTCTCTTCGTCAACTTCCAATTCCATGTTGATACCGAGAGAGCGGACTTCTTTAACCAGAACGTTGAAGGACTCCGGCATACCCGCTTCCATTTCGTGGGTACCGTCAACAATGTTCTTGTACATTTTGGTTCGACCCTGCACATCATCGGACTTAACCGTGAGCATTTCCTGCAAGGTATAAGCAGCGCCATAGGCTTCTAGGGCCCAGACCTCCATCTCACCAAAACGTTGACCGCCAAACTGGGCCTTACCACCCAACGGCTGCTGGGTAACCAAACTATAAGGACCGGTGGAGCGGGCATGCATCTTGTCATCCACCAAATGGTTGAGCTTCAACATGTACATGTAGCCCACGGTGACGTCTCGTTGAAACTGTTCACCAGTACGACCGTCAAGCAATGTCGCTTGGCCAGTTGTCGGCAGGTCAGCCAACTCCAACATTTGGTTGATCTCTCTCTCGGTGGCACCATCGAAAACCGGTGTCGCCATGGGGACACCTTTCTTCAGGTTACCCGCAAGCTCCAGCACTTCAGCATCGGACATTGAGTCAATATCTGCTGGTTGACCACTGTCTTTACGGTTGTAAACCTTATCCAGAAAGCCTCGCAGTTCTTGGATACTGGCCTGAGCCTGCAACATTCTTCCGATCTTGTTACCTACACCTTTTGCGGCCCAGCCCAAGTGAGTTTCCAGGACCTGGCCCACGTTCATACGCGACGGTACGCCTAGTGGGTTAAGAACAATATCAACCGGAGTGCCGTCTTCCATGTAGGGCATGTCCTCGATAGGCACGATGGTAGAAATAACCCCTTTATTTCCGTGACGGCCTGCCATTTTGTCGCCAGGTTGAATGCGACGTTTAACGGCAAGATAAACCTTGACCATCTTGAGAACCCCAGGTGCCAAGTCATCACCCGCTGTAATCTTCTGTTTCTTTTCGTCGAACTTGACTTCGAACTCTTTGCGTTGTTCCTCTAGGCGCTGAGCAACCCGCTCTAGTTGAGCATTCGCATCGTCGTTGCGCAGTCGAATCTGAAACCATGACTCTCTGGGCAGGTCTTGTAGATACGCAGGTGCAATTTTACTACCTGCGGCCAGACCGTTAGGACCACCCTCGGCCACTTTTCCAGAAAGCATCTTTTCGACTCGGTCGAAGATATCGTCTTCAAGAATACGAAGTTGATCATCCAAGTCCTTTCGAACACTCTTGATTTCCTGTTCTTCAATAGCTAGTGCCCGAGCATCCTTGTCCACACCATCCCGGGTAAAGATCCGAACGTCAATCACCGTACCGTCCATACCTGGTGGTACACGCAGGGAAGTATCCTTAACGTCCGAGGCTTTCTCACCAAAAATAGCGCGTAGGAGTTTTTCTTCAGGTGTGAGTTGAGTCTCACCCTTTGGTGTCACCTTACCCACCAAGATATCGCCAGCACGGACTTCCGCGCCAATAAACGCAACACCTGACTCATCAAGTTTGGCTAGGGCGGCATCGCCAACGTTTGGAATGTCTGCGGTAATTTCCTCAGAACCCAACTTGGTATCCCGAGCCACACAGGTCAGCTCTTCGATGTGAATGGTGGTAAACCGATCTTCATGAACCAAACGTTCCGAGATAAGAATGGAATCCTCAAAGTTGTAACCATTCCAAGGCATGAACGCCACAAGCAAGTTTTGACCAAGGGCCAATTCACCCAGATCTGTAGAAGGGCCATCCGCCAAGACGTCGCCTCGCGCAATGGAATCACCGGCGCTACACAAAGGTCGTTGGTTAATACAGGTGTTCTGATTAGAACGGGTGTACTTAGTCAGATTGTAGATATCCACCCCGGACTCATTGTCTAGGGTTTCGTCGTCATTCACTCGAACGACGATACGAGAAGCGTCTACGGAATCTACAACGCCACCTCGTCTAGCCAGCACGGTTACACCTGAGTCCATAGCCACGGTGCGCTCGATACCGGTTCCGACCAGCGGTGTTTCACAGCGCAGAGTCGGCACCGCCTGCCGTTGCATGTTAGAGCCCATCAACGCTCGGTTAGCATCGTCATGCTCCAGAAACGGAATCAATGCTGCCGCCACAGAAACAATCTGTCTTGGCGAAACATCCATGAATTGAATATTTTCCGGCGAAGACAAAGTGAATTCGTTTTGGTTACGACAAGACACCAAATCGTCCGTGAAAGTACCTTTCCCATCCAGATTAGCGTTAGCCTGAGCAATCACATACTGGGCTTCCTCAATGGCGGAAAGATATTCAATGTCATCGGTAACCTTACCGTTAGCCACCTTTCTGTAAGGAGTCTCCAAGAATCCGTAGTCGTTGGTTCGAGCATAGACAGCCAAAGAGTTGATCAAGCCAATGTTTGGACCTTCTGGGGTCTCAATTGGACAAACTCGACCGTAGTGGGTCGGGTGCACGTCGCGAACCTCAAACCCCGCTCGCTCTCGGGTCAAACCGCCTGGCCCTAAAGCCGAGACACGACGTTTGTGGGTCACCTCTGATAGAGGATTATTTTGGTCCATGAACTGTGACAATTGGCTTGAACCAAAAAACTCTTTCACTGCCGCCGCTACGGGTTTGGCATTGATCAGTTCTTGAGGCATAAGCCCTTCAGACTCAGCCAGTGTCAAACGCTCTTTAACAGCACGTTCTACCCGAACCAGACCGATACGAAACGCGTTTTCTGCCATTTCACCGACGCTTCTAATACGCCGGTTACCCAAATGATCGATGTCGTCGACAACGCCATTGCCATTTCGGATATCAATCAGGGTCCTCAACGCATCAATAATGTCTGATTTATCCAGAACGCCAGCACCGGTAGTCTCATCTCGACCTACCCGTCGATTGAACTTCATGCGCCCGACAGCCGACAAGTCATAACGCTCTGGGTTAAAAAACAGGTTCTGGAATAGATTTTCTGCCGCGTCCTTGGTCGGTGGCTCACCGGGACGCATCATGCGATAAATCTCCACCAAGGCCTCGAGTTCTGTCTTACTTGGATCAACTCGAAGGGTGTTGGAAATAAAGGGACCGCGATCCAAGTCGTTGACATACAAAGTGCGAATCTGCTCAACACCCGTGTTCTCAACAGCCTCAATGAGTTCTTCGGTCAACTCATCATTGGCTTTGGCAACGACTTCGCCAGTCTCTGTATCCACTATATCGTGGGCTAACACTTTGCCCACCAAATAGTGCGGTGGAACCACTAGGTCGGTCACGCCGGCCTTGTCTAGGTCTCGGACGTGCCGTGCGGTAACACGACGACCTTCTTCGACGATCACCTTATTCTTGATTTTGATATCAAAAGTAGCGGTTTCGCCTCGAAGCCTAGAAGGCACCAGTTCAAGCTTATACTCGCCATCCTCAACACTGACCGTGTTGGTATCAAAGAACAAATCCAACATTTCTTCGTTGGTATACCCTAGGGCACGAAGAATAATGGTGACCGGTAATTTTCTGCGACGGTCAATTCTAGCGAACACGGCATCTTTTGGATCAAATTCGAAATCCAACCAAGAACCGCGGTAAGGAATAACTCTTGCCGAGAAAAGCAATTTACCCGAAGAGTGGGTCTTACCTTTGTCATGGTCGAAAAATACACCGGGAGATCGGTGCAACTGAGACACAATTACGCGCTCGGTGCCATTGATCACAAAAGTACCGTTATCCGTCATCAAAGGAAGTTCGCCCAAGTAAACTTCCTGCTCACGAATGTCTTTTACCGGCTTGTCTTTGCCGCTGGCTTCTTTGTCACTGAGGTTTCTTTGGCCGACGAAGCTTTTGAGGAGCGTGAGGAGGAGGATCGACGGCTTTGGCTGGACCTGCCTCTGGAAAATCGTTTAGCGTGGTCGACAGTGTTAGAATTCAGAATGTCAATTCGCATGCC
>JBCCFQ010000172.1:0-7029 GCA_039029655.1 Pseudomonadota bacterium
CAAACGTGCACGGGTTTGGCAGTGGTTCAAAGAGGGCACTTTGTTACAGAGAACAATCATTGATGAAATACGAGTGTCGGATGATTGGCGAGCTTACAATGACATTGATCCGACGTACGAAGAGATGTTGCCAAACGGTTTGTAGCACATACAACCACTAATCATATCAGATTAAGTAAACAACGGGCGACGGTTTTTAAAACCGCCGCCCGTTTCTTTTTTGAATCGTGGCATAATGAACGCTTCCCAAAAAAGAAGCACAAGGGAGCCCCTATGAAAAAACTCATCCCTATTTTTCTCCTATTTACCTTTTCCGCTCACGCCCAGTTAGAGGAGATTGTGGTTACCGCCTCAAGAGCATCTACAGAGCTACCCGGCCAACGAGTCACACGAAAGGGAGACTTCTTGCTGTTGAGAGTAACCATCAGCAACGATTCAAGAGAAGAAGAGCAGCGCGAAAAAGAGATCCACAAGACTCTCTTGGATGCCATCAAAAAAGCTAAGGGGCAAAGAAACATCGAGCTCAGTTCTGTGACACCCAGTGATTTTGTCATACCGTTAACTGAAGCCAATCATCGTATTGAACTTAACGATGGCGCGCGACCGGATACCAGCCAAGCCGCTTTTAGAGTGAAATCTGCTATATCTTCTGATGCTAAAGACGGTGAAGGGCTGGTGTTGAACCTTCGACGTTTTGTGAACGATTTGAAGATGGCCGGTCGTACTCTAGTGGAGATCGACAATGACGTAGAAATCTCTATTGTTAACCCAAGTCAATATCGATCCCAGGTGATTCAGCTCATGGCGGAAGACATCAAGACTGTCACCAGCGCTATTGGGGATGATTATCGTGTGATTGTTGAGGGCGTGGACGGACCGGTGGAGTGGGCTAGAGTCGGCTCATTGAATGTCTCGATTTACGTGCCCTATCGTTATGTGGTGTTGCCCACAAGCATTAATAGTTACAACGTTTGGCCGGAATATTGATAGGTATGAAGAAAGCACTTGTTTTTATAGTCATGATCCTGGCGGCGGCCATTGCCGCCTGGGTCTACTTTGCGGACTCCACCGTGAGAATTCGCTTAACCGAAGAGGACATCAAACAAAGACTGAGTGCGCGGTTACCCATTACCAAAAGTCACATGTTGGTGTTTGAAACCAGCCTGGACAATCCTCGGGTGCAGTTGGTGGAAGGACAAGACCGTATTCAGGCGGGTCTAGATGCCAAAGTGACGCTAAGAGTTGGTTCATCTGATGTGCCCATGATGGGCACAATCGATGCCTCTTCTGGAATTCGTTACGCCAGCCAGAAGGGTGCCTTTTACCTCACGGATCCCGTGGTGGAAAGCCTTAACATTGTTGGTCTACCTGAGAAGTACACCAACCGAGCCAATGGCCTCTTAACCCGCGCCCTAGACGAATACTATTCGCGTTGGCCGGTATACACCTTAGATCAAAAGGATTTCAAACAGGCCACCACCAAACTAGTGCTGAAAGACCTAACCATCAAAGACCAAGAGCTGGTTATTACCTTAGGCCTTTAGGTCCGAATTGATGTGCTTTGCCTAAATAACCCGGTAGAGTAGAACTGAATTCGGGCGCAAGACAGACATCATGACACCACCTTTCCCTAAGACCTTACCCGAAGGCTACAAGTACTTGGAAGAGTCTGTGGCTTTCGATCCAAAACGACACCTGGCATTGAGTCTTCCAAAAGAAAAACTCACATTAAGCGATTTGGGTTACACCGAGACAGAGATAGCGGATTGCCCCACTGACTTTGCCGTTTCATCGCCTGCCCGAGTGTTGTCGGAGGAGGGGGTGGAGGTGTTGCAGCAAGTTACCCGCAACTTGCGCCAGTTTGCGGTGGGCTGTGAACGCATAAAGAACTTAGTCCGAGGTGGTGCGTATCAGTCGCGTTTTTTAAGAGATCTGTGTCTGTGCCCTGAGGTAACGGAGTTTTTGTCAGAGATTTATGGCGTAGCCGTGGTGCCCCACACCATGCCGCTGCATCTGGGTCATCTTAACTTTGCACCCGACGATATTTCAGAAGCGGTGGATAAGTGGCACCACGACACTATTGGTTTGGACTATGTGATGCCCGTGTCGGATCCCAAGCAACTGGATGGCGGGGAGTTTCAATACTTCCGAGGCACCAAAGCCCAAGCCGCAGACTTTGCAAACCAAGGCGAGGCCTTGCCAGATGATCGCATCGTAAGCCCAGAATTTCCCGGGCCAGGATATGTGGTGGTGCTACATGGCAGTATGGTGGTGCATCGTGCTGCTAAGCTGAACCAACCGGGAGAACGCATTACCATGGTCAACGCTTACGTACCCATGGATACATCAAAACCCGATCCCTGTCGTTTTCATGATTTGACCGCCTTTGATCCCAATCATGTGTTGTTTTCAGAATGGGCCCGGCACAAAGCATGGTTAGCCCAGGGGAAACTCGCTACCTTGATGGATGAACTCCCTTTCACCGAAGACCGAGACCAAGTGATACACGCATTAAGAGTATCCATCGCCGATGTCGAAGACGCCATACAGGATCTGAGCGAAGAGTCTGATGGCAAGATGATCCACTACGGAGGTTAGCAAGCGCTATGTCGAACAAAGCCATGTGGCTCATTATGTTTTTTGCAGTATCCGTTGCCGGCGGACTGGGCTTTATCATGGGTAACTTCATGTCGAGCTATGGCAACAATCTATGTTACTCAGCCCTGGTCTCAAACCTTTCGGATCAAGCCATAGAAGCGATGGAATCCCTAGACCAACAAACCATCGATTCCTTTGTTCAAAAGGTGAATGCGCTGCCTAACCATGGCAACGAATCATCTTGCAATGAAATGCAGCGGGTGTTGAGTCAATAGTCTGTGGTTGATGAAGCAGCGCTTCAAAACAGACTACCGCTGTCGCTAGCATTGTTGGCCTTTGGGTTAGCGCTAATCGCTCACGCCACGATCATCTTGTTTGTATTAGCACCGGAAGAATCTGATCTCAGCGTGTTTTTACTGTCGACGTCCGTTTCAGCACTCCTGATCATGTTGCTAACAACGGTGGTTAGTTTGTACCGCCAGAAATCCGGATTCAGAAAACTCCTAGCCATCAATTTCTGTATATCAGGAGCGCCATTCATACTATTGGTAATAAAGGACGTCTTCCCTTCCTGATTGCAGGCCGTCATTCCAAACAAATCAACAGGTTGTAGGTTACGCGTGCGCTTTACATATTCACCCGTCGCAAGTTGTTACTAGTCAACCACCAATATTTGTAGGAAAATTAGGCACGTAATAGAAATAAAATCGGCCATATGAGAACTCATATGGCTGTTACAGGGAAAAACTCATATGCATGATGCAATCTCAAACCTCTCACCAAATTTTATGCGGCAATTCGGGGGCTTACCTTCCGAGTTCAATCAGTTTTCCCCAGCAAATCGCTTCAGTAACATATACAAATGTTAGGTGCCTTGTGAGCGTTAGATCAAATACACGGACGGTTGTGGCATTCTTGCTTGGATTGTCAATTGGTGTTGTAGCTACAGGTATTGGTGTTAGCTATATGTACTCTAGAACTTATGTAGAGCGGGGTATCACAGCCCAGAAATTTAGGGCGGATACTGCGTTTGCGTTCAGGGCAGCAAATGAAATCAATCGAAACCTTCCGATGATGCTGGATCGAGATACAAGACTGGATACAACCGTTGGTACGAGCCAATATTTCGGGTATTACTTTACGATGTTGAACATCTCAAAAGATGATTTATCTATCGCAGAATTTGAAGATCTAATGTACACATCTATTGCTAATGACATTTGCAAAAAGAAGATATTTCAAGACTTCCGAGAAAATGGCATAAATGTCAGATTTACTTACAGGGATATGGATGGATTAGAGATAACTACTTTAGAAGTGGACGCTGCGACCTGCGCGGCGGCACCTAACAATACGCTGGAGCAGCCCGGTGACGCATAAACTGCCAGTTAATGTTGAGGGTAGCGTGCCGGCTGCTCAGCTTAAGCGTTATGCCCCATAGGACCGACTGTGCGTATCTTGTACCCATCTGACTATTTCGAACGGAAGAAAGCAGATGAACATTTTCGTTCTGAAGCGGATGCATTTGCTCGTGCAGGAGCCGACTGGTCCACGATAAATCTTGATGAGCTTGGGAAAGCGAGGCCGTATCCCGATTTTGCGATCGGTGAAACCGTCATGTACCGCGGCTGGATGCTCAACGAACTCAAATACAAAAAGCTCGTCAGCGCTGTCACTTCCGCTGATGCTGGCTTTTTGATCGACCTCGACACGTACCTTCAGACACATCATCTTCCAAACTGGTACAAACTTCTTAGCGACCTCACGCCAGAAACCGTTGTGTTGCCGCTGGGTTCAGACTTTGCGAGTGAGCTAGATAAACTTGGTTGGAAATCTTTCTTTGTGAAAGACTTCGTGAAGTCTCTAAAGACTTCTATGGGTGCGGTCATAACTAAGCCGGGTCAAATCATGGATCTCATGAATGAGATGGAGAAATTCCGCGGGGAGATCGAGGGTGGTTTGTGTATACGAAGAGTAGAGGACTTAGTCGCCAATTCAGAAGTACGCTACTTTGTATGGAAGGGAAAACCCTTTTCGTCCGTACGAGAATCTATTCCACGTATTGTTTTTGAGTGTGCTGAGAGAATTACCAGTCCATTCTTCAGTGTGGATGTTGCGAAAAGGTCAGATGGTGCCGACCGTGTGGTAGAGATTGGGGATGGGCAGGTTTCGGATCTAGTGGGGTGGCCGACAAATCGATTCGTGGAGATATTCTCAAATGAAGCATAACAATACGCTGGAGGAGCCTGGTGACGTATAAAGTGCCAGTTAATATTAGCGGCAGCGTGCCGGCAGCTCATATTAGGCGTTACGCATGCGTCGGATGCGTCTCATGAAAACGATTGGTGTCATATCGGATACTCATGGACTAGTGAGGCCGGAGGCGAAGCTCGCTTTGGCAGATGTGGATGCTCTGGTGCACGCCGGTGACATTGGAAAACCAGAGGTTCTTGTAGAACTAAGGGAAATTGCTCCGCTAACGGTGATCAGAGGAAATGTTGACACCTGGGCGGATGACCTTCCAGACGACGAAGTGCTAAAAATTGAAGGTAGGTTTTTATATGTATTGCACAGTCTCGGGGATCTAGACCTAGACCCCAAGGCAGCTGGTTTTGATGTAGTTATCTCGGGTCACTCTCACAAACCGGACGTCTCAAAAAAGGAGGGTGTTTTGTATCTAAATCCCGGTAGCGCCGGTCCGAAAAGGTTTACTTTGCCTGTCGCGGTTGCGAAATTGTTCGTGTCTGACGTGGGCGTTAATGCAGAGATCATTGAGCTCGCGGTATGACGATGCGTAACGATACGCTCGAGCAGCCCGGTGACGTATAAAGTGCCTGTTAATTCAAATGGCAGTTTGCCCGCCGCTCAGCTAGAGCATTGGACGTCAGTAGCGGTGCGGCTTAAAGCCTACGATCCGCCGAGGATCTCGACCTGACTCGATCAGCATCACAGCTGCCGTTGCTGCTGGTTGGCGAGTCATTCTCACCTTGGACCAAGAAAGCACGCTGGGCATTGGAGTACTGTGGACTTGTCTATAAGTACCAAGAGTACACGCCTACGCTCAGTGAACCGGGCTTGCGTTGGCGGATGCGACAGTTCTCGGGCGAAGTTTCGGTACCTGTTCTTTTTGCGGGTCGGGAAGTCTTGCGGGGCTCTTGGGACATCGCTTGCTATGCCAACGCTGCAACGGCGAACGAGCGATTAGGGAATATGGAAGCGATCGATAGCTGGAACCGACTGAGCGAAGCCGCCTTGGCCGAGGGGAGAACGCGTGTTATTCGGGCGGTTTTGGGGAACGAGATCGCATTGGAGGAGGCGCTTCCTGGTTTCATACCCCATTCATTACGCAAGCCGCTGCGATTTCTGGCAAAAGATGCAGCGAAACGGCTGGATCGAAAATACGCCCATTTGCTTAAGTTGGGTTCCGTGCGAAGCGCCTTAGCAGCAACGCGTGAAGGGCTTGGGCAATCCGGGAACGACTTCCTTAATGGAAATTTCAGCTATGCCGACATCACGATGGCGGTAGTGCTGGAAGTGATTGCTCCGATTGCTTGCACAGATCCACCTTTGGGTCCGGAAATGCAGCGTTGCTGGAATGACTCGGAACTGGCCGAAGAGTTCACAGATCTGATCCAATGGCGCAACCGGCTGGCTTCGGATCGCGCGATCTCGTACTCGCAGTTCAATTCACTGGAGACACGCTAGACAGTGATACTAGAGTGCAGTACGTTCGTATTCAGTCGGCGCAGCTCCTATCATCGGAGCATGAAGAACCAACCACCAGTCGCGCGGTCCCAGTCGTCACTTCCAGCGCCCAACATGGCGCTCGAGCTGAGCGTCCTACCCTCTGCTTCTTTTTCGCCGGCACCCCGCGGCAGCTCAACTTAACCTTGTTGCGCTTCATCAAGGTCAATGTCTTCTTCTTCGGCCAGCGCGATCAATGCGTCTTCAAACAACGCCCGAGACATCGCTGCGGTACGACGCAGCATGTTGTGGATCGCGGCATCGGCTGGTTTGGTTTGCTCGCAGTCGGCGCTGTATTTTTCAAAATCCGACAGCTCCATGATGATTTCCGCGGTGTGCCTCGGACACTCGCAGGCCAGCACGGGAGACATCACGGCGAGATTGGTTAGCAATTTGCGGGAGAAACGATGTGGTGGCAGAGACAAGGAATGTCGTAACAAATTGTCAGTCCTGCTCACGGCCGCCAGGGTTCGCGCAAACTCTCGGTAATTGAAAGGTCTTCTGGCAATGAGCGCGGTGTGTGCGTCGCTGAAAGTCTCCGCTTGGTCCATGGAAGCAAATTTGTAGAGTAAGGCAATATTGCCAACCCCAGATTTTTGTCGAATTCTCTGCAGTTCATTTCCTGTCTCTGCAGTTATTGTGGCAATTTCGGTGACCACCACAGTCAGGTTCTTATCCTTGAGTTGC
>JBCCFQ010000173.1:0-7025 GCA_039029655.1 Pseudomonadota bacterium
AAAGGACCTCACCCTCTGTTGTCGAGTCGTCCACATCGATTCCGAACCGCCAAAGAAAGAAATTCTTCGCGGCAGCCTCCACCTGCGTCTCTTGAACAGGCGTACGACCCTGAATCTCTCGAGCAAAGTAGTCATCCAAACACAGACCACCATTGCAGTTGGCGATGGTGGGATTTGGCTCATTGGGATCCCACACGCCATTTGCTATATAGGTGAGATAATTGTCATACCCAAATGGTGGAACCGGCATCCAATCAGCCAAAGCGGATTGTCCAACAAAAAACCAAGCCACTAGGCATGGCGTCAACATTCTCATAGTCTGCTCCTCAAGCCCGTGCCCAAGGCCAAAAGATGTGATGGCACGCAAAAGTACGCGCCGTTACCGCGCCAAACCCGTCAAACTTGATTAAAACTTGGACAAGTCAGTCATGTAAATCGAAAGCTGTTGTATAATTGTGACAAGTCGCTACTAAACACAACAAACAATAGTCTTGGTCAATGACGATGGATCAGGAAGCGCAAATCACAGAACTGTTGCAACGAGCCAATGCCGGCGATGAAGCCAGCATGGATAGAGCAATAGAGGCCATTTACTCGGACTTGCGTCGAGTAGCTTCGTTTCAAATCAAAAAAATGCACGGGTCCCGCAGCGACGCATTGACCCTACAGCCAACAGCGCTAGTGAATGAAACCTATTTGCGGTTACTCACTCAACAAACAGCGTACGCCAATCGTAGTCATTTGATCGCGATTGCGACACGGCTGATGCTAAGGGTTTTGATTGACTATCAACGTGCTAAGGCCGCTGAAAAACGAGGAGGTGACCGCATACGAGTAACACTGTCCGGACTCAAGGAAGATTCTAACACCGAAGCTGGCGTGTCTGACCTCATGGACGCGCTAGAGCAGTTAGAAAAGGAGGATCAGCGTAAAGCAGATGTGGTGCGGTTGCGCGCAATATGGGGATTGGGCATGGGTGAAATCGCAGACCTACTCGAGGTTTCGCTTGCCACCGTCGAGCGAGATTGGCGTTTTGCAAAAAGCTGGCTTGCAGATGAGCTTGAGTACTGATTAATGGCAGGCGAACGTTCTTTTAGCCGACTGGAGCACCTTTTCAATAGCGCTTTGGAGTTGCCGGAGGAACAAAGAGCGTCTTATCTTGATGCAGAGTGCGATGGTGATTTTGAACTAAAGTCAAAAATTGAAAGACTCCTATCCCAAGAGTCAAAAGGTACCCAACTAGGCGTTCTTGGCTCAATCAGTCCTATCGGTATTGCCGAGACATCTGTGACTGAAGGGCAGGAGTTAGGGGCCTATAAGATCAAACGCGAACTAGGCTCTGGCGGGATGGGCACCGTGTATCTTGCATCCAGGGCAGACGATGAATACGAAAAAGACGTAGCCATCAAAATGGTGCGGGATCGATTGTCTCGGGAACTCATCCAACGTTTTCGCAACGAGCGACAGATTCTGGCATCCATGGAACACCCTAATATCGCCCGCCTGTTGGATGGAGGCACAACAGAAGATGATTTTCCCTACGTGGTTATGGAATATGTCGACGGCTGCGCCATCACTGACTATTGCGACCAACATGGGCTTACCATTGACCAACGCCTAAGGTTGTTTCTGACTGTTTGCGGCGCAGTGCAGTACGCCCATCAAAATCTAGTTGTTCATCGCGACATCAAACCACAAAATATCTTAGTTACAGGCAATGGGATACCCAAACTACTCGATTTTGGAATCGCGAAACTGCTTACTCAAGACCAGACGGGAAAAACCGCAGGATTAACGGTTAGCCCACGCCTGACACCCGAATACGCGAGCCCAGAGCAAGTACGTGGCGCCGCCATCACTACGGCCAGCGATGTCTATTCCTTAGGCGTTTTGCTTTATGAATTACTAACGGGGAACCAACCGTATTCCCTCGCAGCTCACACCCCCATTGAAGTGCACAAGGTGATCTGCGAACAACAGCCTTATCCCGCGAGTCTCGCTATGAGGCAAACGTCCTCCAATGACAAAGTACACCAGCGCGCCCGTGCCAGAGGTACAACACCGGGTAAGTTATCTAACAGGTTGAGTGGTGACCTAGACAACATTTTGCTCATGGCCTTGCGTAAGGAGCAAGAGCGACGTTATGCGACCGCCGACGCACTGGCTGACGACATCCAACGTTACCTTAAAAACGAACCGGTGGTTGCCCGCAAAGACACTTGGAGCTACCGAGTCACAAAGTTCATCAAACGCAACTCTATTGGCGTTATTGCCGCGAGCGTTGTGTTGATGACTGTGCTAACTGCGGCAGCCATCAGCATACATTACGCGATAATGGAAAATCGGCAACGGGAATTGGCTGAGCAGCGGTTTGACGATGTGCGGCAACTGGCAACAACGTTCTTATACGATATCCATGATTCTGTTGCCAATGAAGGCCGAACGACCACGCGAGACTTGCTGTTGTCCACCGGTTTAGAATATCTCGATGCACTCAGCGCACAAGAAAACTCAGATATTTCCTTACGCGCCGACATAGCTCGAGGTCGCATACGAGTCGCCAAGATTCAAGGGGATGTGAGTCAGTCTAGTCAAGGCAACGCCGCGGAGGCACTGGACAACGCTCAAGCGGGGATGGAAATAGTACAAAAACTATTGCAATCAGACCCTGATAGCACAAACCTTAAACTAATCGCCGCAGAGGGCTACCAGGTCCTGGGTAGTTTGGGCCGGCACGTTGACACGCTCGAAGTATCCAGAGAAAACTTCGAACAAGCACTAGCCATGCGTCGAGACGTTCATGAGTCTCACCCAAAACTAGGTATGGAGCGACCTCGTCTCGATGAGATTCACGTGGCGTACGCCGGCGCAGTGGAAAGTTCGGGTTTCTATGAAGAGGCGATTGCTCATCATCAGTTAGCTATTGACTCGCTTCAGCAACAAATTAACTTGACACCTGAGAACACACAGCTTGCCGAAACTATTCTAAGCAGCAAGATGTTCGTCGGACAAAACCACCAGCGGCTTGGACAATTCGACAAGGCGAGGACCACTCTAGAGGGCCTACTCACCGAGATACAAGAACTTCGCGCAGGGAAACCGTCCAACGTCGGATTAATTCGAACTCTTGCCGCCGCCCAGGTGAACTTGGGGCGCGTTTACGACGCCCTGGGCCTAAGAGAACAAGCGGAGGAAGAGTTGCTTGAGGCATTGAGGTTGCATGAAAGCCTAAGCGCCTACGATCCCGGCGATTTGATGATGTGGCATAGGGTCTCAATAAGTCATCATTTTCTAGGAAGGCTTTACAACAACTTAGGTAAACACGAACAAGCACTCGGCCATTTTGAGAAGATGCTTGTGCACAACAAGAAAATTGTAGATACGGCGCCGGACTCGCTAAGTTTCAAGCGTCACTACGCCGTTGCGTTGGATATGAATGGTGGCGCACTGCGAAGAGTTGGACGCCTACTGAAAGCCCTTGAGCATCATCAAAGAGCGAACAAAGTTTTCAGGGAACTTGCGGAGCTCCGAGCTGGTGACATCGATGCACGTCGAAGCGTCGCTGTGTCTTGGTACTTCTTGGGCCAACTTCAGCGCGAAATTGGAACCGACCAGTCCACAGCATCTCCCCAAGAACATCTCAAGAGCGCGATCAGGGCCTTTGAAACTTCCAAAAAAATCATTCAGTCCCTTAGAGACGAGGGAAACCTACCCCCGGGAGATGCCAATAACATCGCAATGTTGGAGGACGAGGCTAACAAAACACGTGAACTACTAAGAAGATAGTCCCAACCCTGTTTACGTCCAAAAGCGGTTTGTTTAAGAAATTTACCCTACGTATGAGGGGTTCAATCTTCCTGTGTCGCGTTATTTCAAGTCACTCATTGAAATGAAACGCAACTTAGGAGAGAACCCATGAGAATTCTATTGTTTATGATTTGCATGCTCGGCGGACTAAACCCTCTAGCTGCAGACGAGCTGGAGAAACGGTACCCGAGCTTCGGGCTGCCCGCAGGTGCTTGGCTACTTACCGTAGAGTTTCCCGTTGTGCCCGGCGCACCCCCACCACCACCCGCATTCAAAGAAACATTGACTTTGCACGCTTTGGGTACCGTTTCTGAAAGTAACACCTTGCTAAATGAAAACAGCTACAACCCGGCTTTGGGTATGGGATGCGGATTTACCGGGCCTGGTGGATCTTTAGAACTAAACTGCAACGGCAGCGAAGGCACTGGCAGTTGGAAACGGACCGGCCGAAAAACAGTGTCCTTCATAGTTGTGAAGTTTGTCTATGACGGCGTTACCAATCAGCATGTGGGTTACCTGCGTGTGAGCAGCAAACGCGCGGTGATCAACGGTAATAAAATCAAGCAGGATGCAGATTTCACTCTAACTGAATTTCTGGTGGGCGCGGATATTGAATCTGCCATCGCCATCCCATTGGGGGGCGCAAACTCAAGCGGTATTAGGATCCGCTGAGGTAGCGGTGACGGACGGCTTTCGGGACAACTTCAAGTTGGAGTTCAAACGAAAGCCGTTTTTTTAACAGATCGATCATACTATTCGCGCCGCTTCGCGGCACAGCATCGACTGAATCCACCCTTCGGAGTGCGTGCACACTCCGTAATACTGACACCGATGACGCTAACGGATCTGAACTCGACCCGATCTCTTCAGATTGATGGCCCGGCAAGCACCCTGGTTACGGAGCAAGAACGGCGGAGTGGGAGATTCGCAAAAGCCGTTCTTGCTAGTGGCGGAGGCCGCTCTCGCACGTCCTTGTGCTTCGCGGCACCTGTGCATCCATGCACAATGAGGGTGGAATCGCCGGATTCGCTTCCCACCCGCCGAAACCAAAAACGGCTTTTGCAAATCCCCAGATTCGTGAGGATTCGCAAAAGCCGTTCTTGCTAGTGGCGGAGAGGGTGGGATTCGAACCCACGAAAGGCTACTAACCTTTGCCGGTTTTCAAGACCGGTGCATTCAACCGCTCTGCCACCTCTCCGATTAACCTGTGTGTCTGAGTCGCTCCGGGACTCCTACCAAAACCTGGCAGTTGCCAGGATGCGGATCATACAGCTCATCAAGCCGATACAAAAGCTCCATATTCACCCCCCCATTTCCCTTCCCCAGAGTGCCCCCGGGAAGGCGAAAAGCCCGCGGCTGAAGGCCTGAAACCCGCACAAGGGCCGCATTTTCGCCCTTTTGTCATAATCGGTGCAAGCCCGAAACACCCAGATCGTGGTAAAATTGGTTATTCTAGACGTGGTTTTTTGAAGGAAATGCTATGCAGCAATATCAACAAACGATGGACCCATCAGTTCCAGTGATGCACCTGGGTGAGGAAACCCGGGCCGAGTTCATCAGCAGAACCTATATGCACCTCGCCGGCGCCATCTTGGCGTTTGTCGGCATTGAGATGTACCTATTTTCGTCGGGTTTGGCAGAAGTCATCACTACCAAACTCGTTGGAGCCAATTGGCTTCTAGTTTTGGGCGCCTTCATGATGGTTAGCTGGTTGGCTTCCCGCACCGCCCACACGGTTGAATCCTTACCCATGCAGTACCTCATGCTGGGGATTTACATTCTCGCCTGGGCAGTCATTTTCGCTCCCATGTTGTTCATCGCTCAAAGCATTGCACCGGGAGTTATTGAATCTGCGGCCGGTGTAACTTTAGTAGGCTTTGCCGGACTTACAGCCGTCGCTTTCTTTACCCGGAAAGATTTTTCGTTCCTACGTAGCATGTTGATGTGGGGCGGCTTTGCAGCCCTGGGTGCCATTGTCGCGAGTGTGATCTTCGGGTGGCATTTGGGCACTTGGTTTTCCGTAGGCATGATCGCCTTTGCAGGCGCGGCGATTTTGTACGACACCTCAAATGTGTTACATCACTTCCCGAAAGATCGTTACGTGGGTGCGGCCCTTGAGCTGTTTGGCTCCATCGCGCTGCTTTTCTGGTACGTTCTGCGCTTTTTCATGGCGAGCGAAGACTAAGCAAAAAACCTAACTTAGCTTTAAATAACGCCGCCAGATGCTAAACTGGCGGCGTTGTTCGTTTTGGGGTAGTCGAAACCGCGGAGCCCGGTCATCTTGCCTTTAAAACCCGTCTGGACCGCCAAGCATCTCTGCATAACCTTAAGCGTCGCTTGGGTCGTTGTGCTGACTCCGACATTGTTTGCCCAAGACGAGATCGACCCGATTGATATCGTCATTCGAACAAATGATTTAGCCGCCAAACTAGACGACCCCAACTTAACCGAACGGCAAGCCGAACTGTATCGCGGTCAGGCGGCGGCCCTAGTGATTGAGTCCAAAGCTTGTGTGGACGACCGTCAGGAACTCATTGCCCAAGCAAGAGCAGAGAAAGCTGCCCTTGGCATTACAGAACTGGAAGACGGACAGTCCGATGATCTGGACGAGTTAACTATCCGAGATCCTGAAACCCTAGTTCAACTAGAAACCATTGAGGTTCGAGAGAATTTAGCAGTTAAGGAATTGGGGGACTGCCGTCTCGCCAACCTCCGAGCCGACCGGCTCAGCGCACTGGCCAATGAACTACAACGTAATCTCAGCGCAGAACGGTTGACCAGCCGGGGGGAAGCCGGTCTCAATATCTTCAAAAATCTGCCTACGAAAATCCGACTTTGGTACGGCAGACTAAAAGAACAGGCCCAGGAAGGCGGGCAAATCAATCGTCTCCAAGGGTGGACTCTGGTAGGGGTCTTTGCGCTGATGATCCCGGCGGTTTTCATAGGCCGATGGACCCGTTCTTGGGTCCGTGGGTGGAGCGACGTACAGCGAGGAACCCGGGGCGAAGCTTCGGTGAGCGCAGCCCTTGCCAAGACCGCAGTTTCCAGTCTCCCCACGATCCTGGGCGGTCTTACCCTATCGGTGGCAGTGGCCTTGCTGATTGGCAACACCAGCATTCAATTGATGATTATCCGATTTGCCCTGGCCATCTTGCTGTTCGGTTTAGGGCGAACCTTTATCACTTGGATAACCGGTCCCGGTTCACCGGGACACGGTG
>JBCCFQ010000174.1:0-7013 GCA_039029655.1 Pseudomonadota bacterium
CCGCGGCTGACGGGCGCAAAACACCCGCCAAAAAACAATGAAGTAGTTGGTGAACCAACTACTTAAAAAAAGTTCGAAAAAGCACCAGAAGAGACCCCAACACACGCACTGAGTAACTGGGGGTCCCTTCTCCGACTAATTTCCGCCAAACACGGAAATTTACTTATATATCGTCAGCAACGCCTCGCGGCTTTTACACTGACGCTGCCCCTTATGACCTTAGAGATCGAGAGGGGTCAAAACAGTTATTTATTCGACATAGTTTCTGTGTCCCATACACTCCACTACATCTCTTTCGATACGAGATAACCAAAACTCGTAATTGACAGATTTGTTACAATTTCAAGACCTGTACAAGCGCCCTTTCTAACGGCCAGAACTGTGCCCAGTCTACTTTGCCGGTGATATGGGTGTTTCATTGCCGACGCAGTAAACTGAACGACCTCGGGCGGTCCGTATCATGAATTGCAAGCGGGTTCCACTACGTGCAAGTATCTGCCAGCGGAAAAGGCATTGGCACATCACCCTACGACTCGTCCGATTTACATCAGATAAAGCAGAGTGCTGTGCCCCTAACCCTTCTTTTCAAGTTAATAAAAGCATAAATTTGGCGGGAAAAGAATTTTCTCTTTTTCCATTTCTGGATTTTCACTTAGACCCTTTTGCGAACGATTAGGGATGACCATTCCATCAGACGCAGGGTACAATAAATTATAATAGAAATTTGAACAAAAAAAAAATGTAAAAAATAAAGGCGCCAATGATTCCGGACTCCCGCCCGATGATCATTGACTGATCTCCCCGGGACAGCTAGAAACTGCGCCACGAGGTTCCGGGACCTGATCCTGTCAGTGCCACGCGGATATACTGGGACAGACACGCTAAGCAAGGCGATCGGGCCGGACCTTATGTAGCAGGACAGAACGGTACGAAGGACGACTGAATCACCCGACGCCCTCCTTGCTACGAGAGGTCCCAAAACAAGCCATTATTATTTAAAGAGATAGGCCCAACTTCTCCGACCTTGGAACCGAGCACAAAGGTTCGAGTAGGTCTCACACACAGAATACTGTTACGCATATGACATGCAGGTTCGACGCAAAATCCAACACTTAAACGACCTGGAAGTTCATCCAGGCGGCTTCAGAATTGTCTCCCCATAGTCTGCTTTTAAGGAGGTAAATTCCAATATCCTCCGCCGTATAACTCAAGGTCGAGCATGGAGCACGGCTAACACCCTGGACACATCATAAAGTCTAAGGTCAGACAGTTTTAAGAGGTATAGTCCAAGAATCCTCTAGGCCCTCAGAACGTTTGATCGTTCAGGAAGACTTAAACCTGGTTGATAATAAACTGGGCGCCGAACAAGTTCGAACTTGGATTTTCTAAGCCCCGAAAGCTTAAGTTCGTTATAATACCCAATCTACGGACAGATTCAACCACCCACTGCCCTGGTCACCTAACCATTAATACAGGTCACTATCCCGCATGGAGGAGTTCAGATGCGAAGCCTGGAGTAAACTCCCGACCTCTTTTTGAGAGGAAAATCCACAAAGTCCTCTTACTTACGAAGCTATTACTATGTTAGAGCCCATTTTTCCGCCCCCGCTTTCAAACCAAGCAGTTACCGCTCTTCAAGTATGCGCCCGGTCGCGCTAGCTTCCCGCCAGTATCTGGCGTGGGAAAATTGGTAGCTGGGCGTCCTCCCTGCTCTTGCGAACAGTTTGGAACTCCGCAAATCGACCGACGGGACAAGTCCCTACAGTTGCCTTCACGGAAAACCCTTTTTAAGACCGTGTCATCCCGATATACAGTCTCGACAACCCCCGTGTGGCTGCCATGGTCATACGGGTAAATTCAGGGACACCAGAAATGGTGGGGATAGTGTAGCAGGATTTATCGCATATGACTACACACGAACGCACATTAGATCCTCCTTTGGTCGTCAGTCCAGCTGCAGTTCCGCTCTCATCACAACGCAAGATCCACATACCGCACAGAAACCTGCACTACCCGGATTTCTCCAAGCTGCTTCACAAATACGATGATCAAAGGCGCGACCCTAACAGACCGAGCGTCAAACTTCCAAGAGTCACTTTAACAGTGCACGTTGCCCCAATTCAACAAGTATTCGCCAAAATACTTTTTAGAATTTAACTCAAAAAAACCCATATAGAATGGGAGGCTCCCATTGCATAATCCCAGAGCCCGTCGTCTAATTTCACGGATCGCACCTCAGACCAAGTGCGTGAAAGAGTCTTCGATTCCATCGAAGGTTTCTTTCGCGCCACTTTCGTAGTGCTTCCGCTTATGACGCCAGTAGCGAGCTATATCTTATACTTCTAATCAACACGATGCCATTTCTTCAATATCCTTTTAAAACGTCATGATTTACTACAAAGCTCGATAGAATCGTACCGTCGCAGGTCCCAGGTAGGCCCGCCGGAAACGCCTAAGTCCCAAAAGCTGACCAGAGCCAGAATTTTGGCGGGAAATAGGAATCCACACCAATTGCAAGTTTTGGGGGGAACTTAGGCGACTCTGGGACGGGCGGCTTACGATTCGATCATGAGACTATCCCACCCCACACCGGCATAGGACACATTGAAGAATGTACCAGGATTGCAATTCAGCTTTTGAAGAGCTGGCTTGACAGAGTCTTTCACTTGTACTCGTACCATATGCATTTTGGCCACTTGAATGTAATTGTATAACGTGTCTTCGTTTTTCCATCGGCTCCGATCTTTAAGGTCGGGGAGACTTAGTCGTTTTAGGACAAAGTCACGTGTGGCTCCCCCATGCCGTAAGGAATGGGGGGTGATTTTCCAAGTAGAGTCAGGAGAGGCGATATGAGTGTTGAAGACTGCATGAATCTCTTTTCGGAAGGAATCGGCGTTGAACGCGAATAACTTTCCAGAAGGAGGCAAGGGGTCCCATTGCCGCAGGAGCAGCTCGCGAACAAGGGAGAAGCGGACTTCAACACTTTGGTTGGTGCCACCTTTGCACCGACCCAATACTAGGATCACACGCTGACTTGGCGGAGGCATAAAAACGACATCAGAGCGTTTAAGACGAAGACATTCACTGACACGTAGGTGGCAGTCAAAAGATAGGAGGACGGCCAAACTCATAGCATAGCGCTCTTCACAGCGCAGAAAGTACGCAATACGTAGTGCGACATCATGTGGACATGGAGTGATCTGCTGGCTGGGCCGTAGCCGGTCCCAGCCGCTCATAGCCCTATGAGCAAAGTGCAAATGTCCGCGAACCTCAGGAAGATAAAACTTGACGGCAGAAAGAACTTTGTTAGCATGCCCCTTGCCATCACGGCCAGGGGACGAGAATTCTTGAAAGATGTAATCGAACAGCGCATTGTCCAAATCAGCAAGGGTGGCAGCTTTAAGTTGGCGGGAAACAGCATAGTCAAGAAACTGTTTCAAGGCGGAGTTATACTCCCGAATGGTTTTTCGGCTAAGAGAGGCGCGCACTAAATCAAACTGACCTGGAGGGGGCATCGGCTGGATTGTGCTCAGAAGCTACCCATATGGGCAGTATACGCATATTACATGCTAGTAACAGTGCGCCCATCTTTTGTCCGAAACGCCAAAGTCGAGGAGCATTAGACCGCCCTTTTGCCATTAAATAATAGAGGACTTGAGAGTCTGTGATGGTAGACACAAAGACTCCAAGTTTTTGCTGCTGCCTTGCAAGCCACCTCACTCCCGTGAGGATGGCTCTACCTTCTAGGACGTTGATATGCTTTTTGAACTTCCATCGTTGCTTGTGGATCAATTTCCACTTAGCGTCCGGTGGCCGATCATCTGAAGAGACTGTTCGATCGACATGATGTAACAAAGAATCCTGATTAACATGCCATAAAGAAAAAGGCGCGTACAGAGACGCGCCACCGTCCATGCTAGCGTCACTGCACAACATAACATCACTGTTTGGGCGTTTCATGGTAGCATGAAACAAGGGACTCAGGGCGATCAACATACGTAGCTCGTGCTTGGCCTGGCGCGTAGCAAAAACACCAAGGCGGGTACTAGCCGCCAACTCGTAACACACTCGTAGGACCGCCATGGCTGGTCTAGCTAACAACATAAACCAGTTCCAGCATCCTAGCAAGTATTGAAGTCTTGCTACATTCCAGACCGGGGCTTGTACAAAGCTACGCGTAGCTGCAATGATCTCCTGAAGTTTTTCCCGCGCCGGTTCGATCGATCCGGACGGGGAAATTTCTATACCCAACACTGTGACAGTATCCTGCACAGGACGCTGACATTTCTTCGGTTTTGGAGGCAGGTTGCGTCGTTCCAATGCTGAATAGATCCGGTCGTAAGTTTTGAGGACCTTTTTTCGTGAAGTCCCAAAGATGAAGAAATCGTCCACATAGACCCCAAACCGACATGCTCCGACTTGGCGGGACATACCGGCCTTTACAAGGTCTCGTGGGTTTAACCCCGCTTCTTGGAACAACGTGTCGTGCCCAATTTCTTGGGCGATCACGACAGAGTGAGACCACCCCATCGGAACCGCTCGAAAACGGGCCATACGCGCTGTTTTTCATAGTAAAGTGGCGGTAAACCAAAGTAGGTTCGTAGATGCTTTGGCAACTTTAACCTATGGTAAAAGTTGTCAATGTCAATTTTCCGTATCCACAACCCCTGTTGATCTCCCATGTCCAAGAAAGGGAGCAAACCGGGGTGCGGCATTTCAGGATCGTCAGGGTCCGCGAAATGCAGATTCGCTCGCCGAGCATCTAGAATCAACCTTTGTTTCGCGCCACCATCCTTTGGCACTCCAAACAAACCATTGATCTCTTTAGGTTCCTCATCCACCAATTCAACCAAACCCACCGCAACCAACTTAGCACCCAACCGCGGATATGCACCATGCTTCACCATTATGCAGCGTCTCGTAGCAGCTACCTCCTCTGGGGCGGGCTCACGGACGCACTCGTTTCCCGCGTAATAACTTCGCAACTTAGCGGGAAGTACGTCCAGAATGGGCACGCTCGCAGCTAAACCAGGAGGAGGGAGTCCGATACGGTCTCCATCTGGGTCTAATGGTATGGGTGTCTTATCGTCTCGCACCATGGGAGCGTTGCTCCCAAATCTGGACCATTCGGCGGACTCTCGTGGACTTAGCAGCCCACGGCTCCACGCCTCACGGCTTCTTGCTTGCATATATTCCAACACTCGTTCCTGGACCGCCAGTTTCCGTTCCCTCCGACACGAGTCCATGTCGGGCTTAACCAGAGCGGCATGATAGTAGCGGTCGTCAGCATCATTCAAAGCGTTAAGTCCAACAGACATGTTTCTAACACTCTGTTCCACAGCTACCCGCTTCGCTCGACGCTGACGATACCGACTACTTCTTGAAGTAGGTTGAATAGAATTTGCCGCTCTAACATACAAAGGAAACAAGTCCCGGCGATCCTCTATAGTAGTAATCATGACGTAATAAAAGGTGTTTAACTAAGGTTACTTCTTACCCCCCGCCTCGCCTCCTTTATCTTTCTGAGGAGGCTGGTGGGCGGTCGTCAGTTTTTGTTCTAAACGCAGCTGCTTCATAGCGCTCGTAACAGCACTCTGTTCAGCCCTATCAAACCCAAT
This sequence comes from Pseudomonadota bacterium, assembly GCA_039029655.1. Taxonomy (GTDB): domain Bacteria; phylum Pseudomonadota; class Gammaproteobacteria; order Steroidobacterales; family JBCCFQ01; genus JBCCFQ01. The sequence continues at coordinate 5,619 of JBCCFQ010000174.1, forward strand.
GTGGTTCTCCTCCAACCGGCGAGCCACACTCCAATCCCCACCCTCCTTGCACGACACCTCCAAAGCAAGCAGCCTACGGACGTTTGTTTCCACAAACTTCCACTTGATACACCTCTTCCAGCCCACCTCGTTGATCATCAAGTCCAACGAGCGGGCCCAAGCTGCAGCCTCATACTTGCTTCGAGTATTCTTTGGGTTTTGGAAATGTGGAGATTGCTCCACAAACGCAGTCACCGTACCGTATCGAGTAATCCACTTCAAAAGCGAGGTAGCCGCCAAACGGTCCTTGTCGCGCACATTCAGATCTAGCACAAGTCCAGACAACGGAACTTGTACTGTGGCGCGCTCAGCCCGTTTGCGAGCGTCATTCGCTTTCTCCGTCTCCGAAGCACTCTCGTCGGACGAATCCTTGTACTCTTTACGACGGCGGCGGCGTCTCCGTTCCCGCCAAATGTCATCCTCATCATCCGATCCTTCTTCCACCTCTTCGGCACCCCTCTTCGGTGCCTTTGGTGGGTCATCCTCACCTTGCATCTGCTTCATCCTCTGAGCCAACGTGGCCAGAAAATCGGGTTGCTCAGGCGCAGGCGCTCGTGCGGCTCGTACCTCACGTTTCCTATCGCGCTTTAGCAAATCAACTTCTGACTTTATCGTGGACATCATTTCCATCATCTTGTTCATCATTTCCAGCTGGCTTGGATTTCCCGTCTTGTTTCGCCTCCCCTGCTGAACAGGCTCGGCCTCCTCCATGGCCTCCTCGTGTCGCCGGCACTGCCTCCAGATTGCCGTGATGGCGGCGTTCGATCACGCGCGATCCGAAAACGACGATCCCGCAAAACAGCATCAGCGCGCCAACTGCGCCGATCGGCCCCAGCTCGGTGATCAGTGAGGTACGCGGGATGTTAGGCACCCCGGTCATCGCCGGCACCTCGCGCCAGAACGTCGGGATATGCGCCGTCGCCCAGACCGACCCCAGAATGAAGAAGGCCAGCACGATCAGCATCCGGGTCGATCCGCCGCCCGTGCTGAACAGCGTGCCCGAGGCGCAGCCGCCGCCCAGCTGCATGCCGATCCCGAAGACCAGTGCGCCCAGGGCCGAGGCGATGCCCATCGGCATGACGACCGGGTGCATGTTCCAGCCAGTCAGGTCTTCGTAGCCGATCAGCAGGTAGGTCACGACACAGGTCAGCGCGATCAGCGCCATCTGTGCCCTGAGGCCGCGCCCGCGCTTTTCCCGGCTCATCCGGCGCCACGCGGCCGTGAAACCGAAGGCGGCATGATAGAGCGCGAAACCCGCCAACCCGCCGACCAGGGCACCACCAAGATAGCGGAGCCCCTGGCCCTCGAGACCGCCACGCACCCAGAATCCGGCCACCGCCACTGCGGCCAGTCCGG
>JBCCFQ010000175.1:0-6984 GCA_039029655.1 Pseudomonadota bacterium
ATACATCGTTGCCTTCCAATTTGGTGCGTGGCTCATTACTAAGACCGTATTTTACGGATTTTGATTACGCAGGCTTGGCGAATTGCGGGTCAACTCTATGGCCAAAGGATAGCTAATTTATCCTAGAAAATTCAGCTACTTATTATTCTTCACCTGTCACCACAAGTACCCATGGTTCAGCCCCAACCTGAACAATCCTTTCTATAGCTCAATCACCGTACTTGGCGGGTTGTCCAGGAAACAATCTAGTGGGAAGTACTCAGCAACCATCAGCATGGGCTGACCACCAAAACTAATTCTATATACGCGACCCACAAAGTTCTTGTGGTCATATTCTCGGGGTAGTGTTTGCATCCGGCTCGCTTTAACCAAACCCCACCACAACCCCTCGCGGCGCGTTTCTACACCACTGTCTCTAAGCAGTTTGCCAAGATTACTATCTTTTTTCTCTAAACCCTCTCTAAAGCTATTGGGCAAGCGGGAAAATGCCATTTCTGACTCGGCGTATAGGTAAAGATGGTTTGATTTTTGCCCACTCAGCGTGACACAGCGTTTCAAAACTTCATCGCCCACTTGTAGATCCAACCAGTCATTTGGCTGAGACAACGCATCAAGGGTTTGTGATACTTGTTGTGTGAAAATGGGTTGCAGAAAGTAGGCGGCAAGTGCTGTGGTGACAGTACCGTCTTTGACCAGCAGGGATCTCAAAAACGGCGGAACCTTGGAAATATCATAGGCTGAGAATGCTTCGGGCCTAAGTTCCTGAGCGCTGAAAAAACCCGAGAACAGATCAGACATACACTACTTTAAAGCAACAGCCAGAGTGTCGAAGTGTTTTGAAATTAGGGAACGGAGATACGTGCCGATGGCGCCGCGACTCTCAAACCCAACCTCCCTAGCCACCCGCTCTCCTTCTTCATCGCTTGGGGGTGAAGACGACGCGAAATCAACCATGCTGGTATAAAAACCAATGGTGAAAATATCAACATCGGTGCCTGCCACACTTTGAAAAATAAAGTTATCCGTTTGTCCTGTGATTTTTAAATAGCGATTTTCCATGCGTCTTTGTTCCAACAAGGCTTCATGTAATCCGGGCAATGCATGAAACATCTCAACGTGGTAAAAGTCGTAGTCGTCAAACGCCTGAGCTAGCGTTTCTTGATCCACACCCAAAGCATATGTGTCAGCACTGAATGACAAAAGTGAATCCAGTTGTTGTTCCATGTGAACGGCCAATTTGTGATGACGATGGCGCCGCGCGTTGGCTTCCATGGAATAGTGTTTTGCAAAACTACCCATGGGATAGATCAGCAGCAAGTCCCAATGATCTCCCTGTGAATGCCGCATCATGAATGGGACGCCATCGTATCGGTGGACGGCTGCCATATCTTTCGATTGGTAGAGAGAGATGAGTTCGTCCAGTTTGCCGGGTGCCGCACGCACCGTGGTCACCCGATAAAGATAGTCACCTTCTTTTGCGTCATCGGCGAAAGCCGCACTGCTAAGAAGCACCAGACTTAAGAAAATGACTCTCATCATTGTCTACCCTCAAGCAGCCCTAATCGATACTGGAATGCCGCTAAACTGAGCATTGCCTGTTAACTCATCCACCAAGGTCTCGTCGGTGAGCTCATTGATGTTCACACCCGGTTGGGTTTTCGCCGTATTCAGACGGGTATCCTCCACATCATGCCCCCAACCGTGGGGAATGCAGACAACTCCAGGCATCATTTCATCGCTGACTTCTACCTCAACCTGAATCGCACCCACTCTTGATGAAACCAGTGCTTTGGCGCCTGATTCCACACCGTTGTTCTCTGCATCTTTAGGATGAATCAGCAATGTGCACGGATTTTTACCCTTGACGAGACGATAGGAATTTTGCGTCCACGAGTTATGACTTCGTGGTAGTCGCCGACTGATTAAAGACAAAGGTTTGCTGTTGTCAGTCTCATGTAGACTGGTGCGTTCTAACCTGTTTAGGTCCTCTAGATACAAGGCGGGAGCTAAATGTAGTCTTCCGTCCGGTGTTTGCAGTCGGTCAGGTAAACGCTGCGCCTGTAGAGGTCCCAAATCAATTCCGTGAGGATTCTCCCTTAGTAACGCGACGCTCATCCCTTGATCCTTATAAGGCCCGTTCTGTAGGGCCTGATCCAGAATCTTTGTGGGAGTCAGACCATCGTCTGAAACGCCATTGATCGCGTCGTTTAAGAGTTTGAGTATCTCCCAGTCCTCTTTTTGCTCACCTTTGGGTTGAAATAACGCATCGGCAAACTTTGCGGTGTTGCGAACGGCATTGATGTGAAACGCCACATCATATTGGGGGATCTGAAGTCCCGTCGCAGCAGGCAAAATAATGTCTGCATGGCGAGTTGTTTCGTTCAAATAAATATCCGCACTGACCATAAAATCTAGTTGGCTAAAAGCTTCAGCCAATTTTGGCCCGTTGGGTGCGGAAATCACCGGGTTACCGGCCAATGTGACCAGACCCCGTATTTGATCTTGCCCAGGCGTTAGAATCTCCTCCGCCAGTACCGCTACGGGAAACTCGTTGTTGTTATAGGGTAGACCGCGAACTCTTGAGTGAAGACTACCGTAAGTGTTTGGTCGATGAGTGTTGTCTGTGATCTTCACCAAATCAAATGCGGGTGTGGCAAACATGGCACCACCGGGTCGGTCAAAATTGCCCGACAAAATATTGAAGGTGATGGTTAACCATTGACAGACACCACCAAAGGCTTGGGTGCAAGCACCGAGACGACTGTAAAGCACGGCACTGTTAGCGTCGCTCATCTCTCTGGCCAATCGAGTGATGGTGTTGCTGTCGATACCCGTAATTTCTGCAACTCGCTCTGGCGTATACGGTGCTACGGCTTGTCGCAGTTGTTCCAGTTCAATCACGACACCTTCTAGATGATTCAGTCGAATACGGTCTTCGGCGAACAACACGTGGTTCATAGCCAATAACAAAAATGCGTCTGTGTTGGGTTTGATGAAATGATGCTCATCAGCCTTTTCTGCCGTCTCAGTTCGACGAGGGTCCACCACAACGATCTTGCCGCCCCGGCCTTGGACGGCCTTCATACGCTTGGGATAACCGGGTGCCGTCATCATACTTCCGTTGGATACGACAGGGTTTGCGCCCAGGATGAACAAATAATCGGTCCGATCAATGTCGGGTACCGCAATCAGCGAACCGTGGCCGAACATGTGTTTGTTTGCAACATGCTGGGGCATTTGATCCGCAGAAGCAGAACTAAAGTGGTTGGTGCTACCCAATGCCTTTCTGAACTTAAAGATTGACACCAAGGACCCTAAGTTGTGAGCATTGGGGTTGCCAAGGTAGGTCGCGATGGCTTGACGCCCATAAACGTCTTGGATACCCCGAAACCGTTCGCCAATCTCAGTCAATGCAGCTTCCCAACTGATCTCCGTCCAATCTGACCCTTGACGACGCAAGGGATGGGTGAGTCTATCCGGATCGTGGTAGAAGTCCTGCAGTGCCACGGCCTTAGGACAAATATGACCGCGACTGAGAGGATCTTCTTTGTCAGGACGAATAGACAGCACTTCGTCGCCTTGATATCGCACTTCGATACCACACATGGCTTCACAAATATTGCACGTTCTATAGTGTGTTTTTTCCGCGGTCATTTGTGAGGCTTGAGTCATTTTTCAAAAACGCCATTGCATGATTTGAATTAGCATCTCATCATACGCCGCGGGTTTGATCACGTCATCTGAGTGAAATTCGATTCAGTGGCTACCTTGCAATCCCCGCTGCTTCATCAAAACCGCCCTGTCCGGCAAGGTTCGCCCAATCAGTCAGTTCTGGAGACGCCTTTATCTTTTTGTCCAAGATAAGTTGCCGCCAAACGCCTGCGGCTTTTGCGAAACTGGGTACCCCCGCCGGTAGCATTGCCAAGGACAACGCCTCTATGAGTGCGAGCTCGTTAACTTTGTCCCCATACGCCAATTTGATCTGCCAACCCAATTGAGCCCAGTGACCACAACACATGTGGGTGGCGGCACAGGCCAAATGCAGCAACTTCTGATCACCAGCCAACTCACGAAACCCTAACTCGTAGGCCTTTTCTGGATCGTAGTCGGATGTATGGGGTAACCAATATTGACTGGAAAAAACATAACATTGACTCCCCACCCCAAAGGCAGTGGCCGCGCTTGCTTGCGCCAACTGTGAGTTTGTCCCCTTTGCATCAAAAAACCGTTTGACGTGATGGGTACCTAGGTTTTCGTTCTTGGACATGAGCACCGCCAGCCAGACAAATTCATGATTATGGGGCGACAAATGACGACTAGTTAGAGTTAACCTAGAATACAGTTCATCATAGGCATCCAGAAGCGACGAGCTTGAGGCCGCCAGCAGACCATGATGGGGCAACAGATAACCGCGTTTTTGTTGAACTTTTTCAAGTCGTTGACTTAATGGTAGATCATCCTGCACAACGCCATCCTTTGTGTTTTCATACGAGCACAACCATAACAACGCAGGGACAAACTAGGAAATATTATGAGGTATGAGGTATCACTGGCTGGTCGGAACGCTCTGATTACCGGGGGAGCCCGGGGTATTGGCGCCGCTACCGCCATTCAACTTGCTGCCCGGGGTGCGACAGTTCATATCAGCGATGTGTTGGACTGTAGTCCTGTGGAAAAAGAAATCTTGTCCAATGGTGGCAAGGCCACCGCCCATAGTTTGGACGTTACTGACGCCGTGTCCTGCAACCAGGTAGTGGAGGATATCTGCTACTCGGAAAAGAAACTGGATATCTTGATCTGTAACGCCGGGGTCTGTCCTGTAGGAAAAGGCATCAATGATGCCGAGCAATGGCAAACAGTAATGAACATCAATTTGTTTGGTGCGCAAAACTGTGTGTCCGCAGTTTGGGACGGAATGACGCAAAACACCTACGGCCGCATCGTGTTAGTCAGCTCAATGGCGTTTTATCAGGGTGGGCTTATTGTTGGGCCTGAGTACTCCACCTCAAAGGCCGCTTTGATTGGTTTATCCCGCCACTTGGCCCGCAATGGTGGAAAAGATGGTATCAACGTGAACGCCGTGGCACCGGGGATTATCGACACGGACATGACGGCTACATTCAACAAGCCTGACGTAGAAACCATACCGGTCAGGCGATATGGAACCGCGGAAGATGTTGCGGGTCCCATTAGTTTTTTGTGTGGACCAGAGTCCGATTACATCACCGGATCAGTGATCAATGTCACCGGAGGCATGGTGCTGGCTGCTTGATCAACTATCGTCGAACCAGCCACCCACCGCTTGCAATGGCGTAGGCTGGCCTCGTTCACTCACCCAAGCGACAATGCCTAACCTCGGCGCGTCGACGTCTGTTGAGGGGAGTTGGATGTTTCCTTGATACCCATCGTTAGACGACGTCAATTGAGCTTCCGACACTCCCAAAACAACGAAATCGTGTTTGAGGGTCTTGCCGTGATTCTCACCTGCCTTAACTCTCGTAGACAATCCAAACCCAAGTAACGCTACCGAGACCGTAGGGGCTCTTAGTGTTTTCTCATTCGCAGCAAACACCACTTGTGCTGCCGCATCCTCCACCGTTAAGGACAAGACACCAGGCTTACCGCCCTTGGGAAAACTAGCAAGTTTTCTGATAAACCAGTTTCGCCATTCTTGACCGTTGTAGAAAAAACCCGGGGTGTAAACGGTACGCATGCCTAACGTCCCAGCATGTGCGCGTTGACGCTGACTGTACTCTGCGCTTGCGAATCGATCCTTCCAACCGATGTAGTCCCAGTAGTCCACGTGAAAGGCCACGGGAATGAACTGTGACCAAATAGCGTCATCCTCTGTCATGGAACTCAACCATCGATCCGCTGGGGGGCAACTGTTGCACCCTTCCGAGGTATATAACTCGAGCAGGCCGATTTGGTCTTCACCACTTTGGTATTGGGTTTGGCCCATGGCGGTGAATTGGACAGCGAATGTTAGTGTCAATAGGGCCATTATTTTCATCGTTAGACTCCTCTAGCCTTGGTCCGATAAAGGCGCATCAGAAAGATAACCACTCCAGGCGAACCAATAGGCCAAGTGGCCCGGTAGCCGAGAAAGTGTTTGCCCGTTTGCGTTTACTAAACCAGTTTCCGTAACACGCCATTTTTCCTTGCCATCCCACAAATCATCTTCCGACTGACTGAACTTCCGGCCCTCTGAACGATAAGCTCTGACGCTTCGAGAATCGGCGTCACCAACCAATACAACATTGATTACACCCACTCTGTCATTTAGAACCTTACCACCCTCGAAGTCTTTAAGTGGCCACGCTTTGGCGGAACCAGACAAGCGCAGTCCGAACACTTGGTCTTTTGCGTCGAGCCTCCTGTCTTTATGCAGAGCAGGAAACATCAGCTCCGAACTGGAGAAGTACTCCCCATAGGGCGCACCCGGTGAGTAATTTCGCTCAAACCCAGTTTTCTTGGCTAAGACCTTGGTGTCTGGGTGAGACTCTCGCCACTGTTTCCACGTCGTAGTCACAACCGGCAAGACTTTGAGTTCAATCTCGGAATCCACCAACTCACCAACCACTGGCCGTCCCGTAAATTGGTTCCACAAAGAATGAGTCTGTTGGTCATACATCAATTTGTTGGACCGATACAAAAACCCCGATGAACCAAACACAAAAGGCTCATCACGTCCTTCAACGGTTGTTTCAAACAAAATTCCGGAACCGCAAAGGGTGCAATAGGCCAATGAAACCGGCACACCACCTATGACATCGTTAAACATTTCATGCCAATCCATAAAGCGATAGGGATAGGCACGAACATCTCCGTTAATTTCCACGCCAAAAACTGGCTCTTCATCAAGCAGATAAGGGGATGCTTCCGCTGACACAAAAGAAGGATTGGTTAGAGCAGGAATCCCGTCTTTACGTACACCGCCCCAAACTATTTCCTCCAATCGAATTTCATTTTTGACGCCAGGAT
>JBCCFQ010000176.1:0-6978 GCA_039029655.1 Pseudomonadota bacterium
AATTGGGCGAAGTCTGAATTCTTTACGCTGGTTCTCGCCATCCAGTTTCTAACACGATTACCGGTGTCCATGGATGGCGCTTTTTCCCCGGAACGTCAATCTGCCAGCGTGCGTCACTACCCACTGGTTGGCGTTTTTATCGGTTTGATGGCAGCCGGGGTTTTTTGGGGATTACAATTGGTTTTTCCTCTTTATGTCTCTGTCATCTTATCTACTGGTTTGACTGTGTTATTGACCGGTGCGTTTCACGAGGACGGGTTGGCTGATACGTTTGATGGTGTAGGGGGAGGTCTCACGCCACAACGAACCCTCGAGATTATGAAAGACAGTCGTATAGGCACCTATGGCACCTTGGCGCTAATAGTGGTTTTGGTGCTAAAGGTTGGGGCCTTGTCCGCTCTTTCGCCAGTCGCTGTTGTGGTCTGTTTAATCGCTGGGCATGGCCTAAGTCGTTGGTCTGCCATTTTGGTGATTGCAAGCAGCAACTACGTTAGGGACGAAGGCACGGGTAAACCCACTGCAGAAGGCATAGACATGGGGCCCTTGATCTACGCCAGCGTCACCGGGTTTGCCTGTATCGCACTCATTGGGATTGCCTTATCACCAGCGGCAGCATTGGCCGCGACCCTTGGACTATTGCTAGGCCACATTTTTTTGCGGCTGGTTTTTGAACGCAAAATCGGTGGTTACACAGGGGACTGCTTGGGTGCTACGCAACAGTCAAGCGAACTGGGTGTGTATCTCGGCGTGCTCGCATGTCTGTAGTTCTCGTTCGTCATACCCGTCTGGCCATCGCTAAAAGCGTTTGCTACGGTCAAACTGATTGTGATGTCGCTGACAGCTTTCCAGACGATGTGCTTCATGTACTCCCGCGAATCGAACCTTTCGACGTTTTGGTAACCAGCCCACTGACGCGATGCCAGAAATTGGCCGAGGAAATTGCCACGGTTTTCAATGTGGTTCCCCTTATCGATGAACGGGTGCAGGAAATGAATTTTGGTGCCTGGGAGGGTAAAGCCTGGTCTGAGGTTCCGATTCCTGAACTGGATCTGTGGGCTGGGAATTTCCTGCATGCCCGGCCCCATGGCGGTGAAAGTGTGGCCATGTTCAGAGCGCGTGTGCTCGAAGCATTGCAAGAGTTTAACGGATCAAAAAAACGGCATACTGTAGTGACACACGCGGGTGTTATCCGGGTTGCCATGGCTCCGGATCAAGACCAGGAAAGCTTTAACCACAGCGTTGACTATGGCGGTGTAGTCGAGCTTGATTTTCAAAAGGTGCAAGCCAATGACTGATGCAGAAGACCACAAGAAGAAAATGCAAAAACTCCAGAAGGAGCATCGGGCAAAGACCCGCAAGACGACAGATCCGGAACGTGGCCTTGTTTTGGTTCATACGGGCAATGGTAAGGGTAAGTCGAGTTCTGCATTTGGCGTGGTTATTCGGGCCTTGGGATGGGGCAAGCGCGTAGGTGTCGTGCAATTCATCAAGGGAAAATGGATAACCGGTGAGCGACAGTTTTTTGAAAAGCTAGAGGGCGACATCGATTGGTTTACCATGGGTGATGGTTTTACCTGGGACACCCAAGACAAGGATCAGGACACGCTTGCCGCTGAGGCGGCGTTTTCCAGGGCCGAAACCATGTTGTCCGGTGGTGATTATGACTTGATCGTGCTGGATGAAGTCAATATCGCAATGCGGTACAACTACCTCACAACAGAGGCAGTGATCTCGGGTCTCGAGGCGAGAGCGGATCGGACCAGCGTCATTCTGACTGGTCGGGATGCTAAACCGGAGCTTATGGAGTATGCGGATCTGGTGAGTGAAATGGTTGAAATAAAACATCCGTACAAGTCTGGCATCAAAGCACAGCGCGGCATCGATTTTTAATGCCTGACACCAATTGACACTATCCTCTGAGTATTCTAACGTCTGCCGCAGACGGTGCCCCATGGGGTGGGGCTAAGAGGGAATCCGGTGGAAATCCGGAGTTGTACCCGCAACTGTAAGTTGGTAGTCGTCGGCCAGTTCAGCCACTGGAGTTTATTTCCGGGAAGGCGGTCGACCTCGAAGATCAACAAGCCAGGAAACCTGCCGTCGCGTCGTTCGTCCGAGGTCGGGTTAACCTTTAGGGCCGGAATCGCTCATTCCCGTGAAACGACAATTGTCGGCTCGTCGCATAGCCTAAAGCTGTGATGCCGTTAAGTCGTTTTGTATGTCTGGCCTCGACGGTAAAGGCATTGGGGAACAATAATGTTTAAAAAGATTCTCATCGCAGGGGTGGCAGTTTTCGCCGCTACTTTTAATTCGTATGCCCAACAGACCTCATCAACCGAGGTTGATGAAAACATCATCGTATACGGCGCCCGTCTTGCACAACCAGTCACAGAAGTAGGCTCTAGCGTCACGGTAATTACGGCTGAGGACATTGAAGCGCTAAACGTTGAATTTGTTCTTGACGCCATTGCTACGGCGCCAGGGGTGACCATCAATCAAAACGGTACCTTTGGTGGTTCGGCGTCTGTGCGTATCAGAGGCGCGTCCAGTGAACAGACCTTGGTCATCGTTGATGGTGTGGTGGTTAACGACCCCACATCACCCGGTGGCGGTTTTAACTTTGCCCGTCTTGATCCTGTCAACATTGAACGGATTGAAGTACTCAAGGGTCCCCAGTCAACGCTTTGGGGCACCGATGCAATCGGTGGCGTGGTGAACATAGTGACCAAGCAAGCAGGTTCAGGGGTCGGTGGACGCGTATTCGCTCAGGCCGGGTCTTTCGGTTCCTTGCGCGGCGGCGCCGAAGTTGGTGGTGGCAATGAACAAGTGGATTATCGACTCTCGGTATCAGGGCACTCCACTGACGGTATCTCCAAGGCGGATGAAGCCAACGGCAACACTGAGGATGATGGTTTCGACTCAACTACCGTGAGCGGCAAGGTTGGTTTCAATTTTGCTCAAGATGCCCGAGTTCAAGCTAACCTATTGTGGACTGATGCTGAAGTGGAGTTTGACAGTTTTGCATTTGGCGAGCAGGGTAACGTGGGAGATGGGGACGAGTTGAGCAAAACGGAAGAGCTCAGTGCCAATGTGACTTTGGACTTCTCCCTCTTTGACGGCAAACTCGATAACTTCTTTCTCGTTGGTTTCACCGATATCGATCGGCAAAACCTCACCGATGGCGCGGAGAGTTTCGCCAGTGAGGGCGATCGAACAACCTTTCGTTACCAAGGTACGCTGTCAATCAACGACAGCAATCGATTGGCCTTTGGTGCTGAGCGCGAAGAGAATGACTCAAACGGCGAAGACACCTCCATAGATGGATTGTTTGCCTTGTACGAGCTTCAGCCTACCGAGCAACTCACCCTGTCTGCCGGCCTTCGTCGTGACGATCACGAAGAGTTCGGTGGTGAAACCACTGGACGCTTAGCGGCGGCTTTCAATCCCAACGACCAAATCACAGTAACCGCCAGTTGGGGAGAAGGATTTAAAGCACCGACGTTGTTTCAGACTACCTTCTTCTGTTGTGGTGCTTCTGCCGCAAACCCGGACCTTCGGCCAGAAACGTCAGAGGCTTTCGATCTTGGTGTCACGTTGCGAACCCAGGACGCTCGCGGTGAAATTGGGCTGACTTACTTCGATCAAGACACCACTGACCTGATTACATTCTCCTTCGCCGTGGGTGGTTATGAAAACATCGCCGAAGCACGCTCTAAAGGCTTTGAAGTCACGGGCCGCTATCGCTTTAACGACCTGCTAGAAGGGTCGCTGAACTTTGCCCACATTGATGCGACCGATGGTACCGGTGCAGCCCTGGTTAGGGTGCCGGAGAATTCGGGAAATCTCATGTTGTCTTTGAACCCCGACGGTCGTTGGTCAGGCAACATGCTTGTCACCTACAACGGCAGTGAGCCGGATCCCAATGGTGAAGTCGATTCATGGACACGGGTGGACCTTTCTGGTCGCTATGCTTTTTCGGAGACGGTTGAATTGTATGCCCGGATCGAGAACTTGTTCGACGAGGAGTACCAGCAGATTCTTGGCTACGGTACACCTGGCGCATCAGGCTTTATTGGCGCACGTCTGAGCTTTTAATTGGAACAGTGAAGATGCGAGTCGCGCTAGCCGCTGTGCTTGCCATTGGATTCGGTGGTGCGGCAATAGCGGACTCGCCGGCCCAGCGCATCGTCAGCCTGGACTACTGTTCCGATCAATTCGTATTAAAACTTCTGCCGCGTTCACGGATACTCGCTGTGTCTCCGGATGCAGAGCGACACTTCTCATACATGCGAGACTCGGCTGATGGCATAGCCCAGGTGCGACCGGTGGCGGAGGATGTTTTGATCATTGGCCCAGACTTGATTGTGCGTTCCTACGGTGGCGGAGCTCATGCAGCCAAGTTCTTTGAGCACGCTGGCGTACCAGTGTTGCAAGTGCCTTACGCCGGCACCATAGGAGAGATCCGTTCGGCAATCGCTTTTCTTGCGAATGAACTGGGCGTTTCGGAACGGGGTAAAGATGTCATTGCAACCATGGATGACAGACTGAAGCGAGTACAAAATAAATCCAAACCAAAATCTGTGCTGTACATGACGCCATCGGGTGTTACAAGTGGGCCGGGAACATTGGTACATGAAATGCTGTTGGCAGCTGGTCTAACCAATTTCGAATCGCAACCGGGTTGGCGTTCGATTCCGTTGGAGCGTATGGCCTATGAACAGCCCGATATGGTTGCCGCTGCGTTTTTCTCTGTCGACACCAATCATCCTGCCATGTGGAGTCCCATGCGTCATCCTGTGGCCAAACGACAATTGCGGGACCGACCCACTGTCATGCTGGAGGGTGCTTGGACGTCCTGTGGCGGATGGTTCTTACTCGACGCCATTGAGGCGCTGGCTGGGGTCAGTGCACAAATGAAGTGACGCCGCGACGATTAACACTGTTACTGGTTGTTGCGAGTATCTTGGCGATATTCGCCGCTTGTACACTGGGGTCGACAAACATGCCATTGTCCCGCGTGGTTGCATCATTGCTCGGACAGTCCTCCCAGGGTGACGTTACCGTCATTTGGCAGATTCGTTTGCCCAGAGCGCTTTGCGCGTTTGTTGTCGGTATGGCGCTTGGCGCCAGTGGTGCGGCGCTGCAGGGGCTGTTACGCAATCCATTGGCCGAACCCGGCGTGCTCGGGGTTACCGCCACCTCTTCATTGTCGGCGACGTTTGCGCTTTACTATGGACTGGCTTTTGCCTCGCCGTTCCTGTTACCGCTTTACGCCATCGTCGGTGCCCTTGCGGCGACTGCTTTGCTTGCAGCAGCGGCGATTCGCATCAAGTCGGTTGTGACGTTGATACTTCTTGGGGTTGGACTATCAAGCTTTTCTGCGGCCGCCATGTCGCTGTTGCTCAACCTTGCGCCAAACCCCTTTTCTTTGTCCGACATGATTAACTGGTTGCTTGGGTCGGTTGCAAATCGTAGTTTCGAAGATCTGCAATTTTCTACACCGTTTATCGTTGTTGGACTTGCCATACTGTTTGTAACCCGCCGGGGGCTTTCCGCTTTGACCCTAGGAGAAGAAGCAGCCAGCGGTTTGGGACTTAATTTGCGATTTCAGCGGGTGGCCGTTGTGCTGGGCGCTGGACTGGCGACCGGTGGCTCAGTGGCCTTAGCTGGGGCCATAGGTTTTGTAGGGATCGTGGCTCCTCATATTATTCGACCGGTGGTTGATCATGATCCGGCGCGGAGCTTGTTGCCAAGTGCGCTGTTAGCGGGATTGATATTGGTTATTGCTGATATCGGCGTCCGCGTATTGCCAACTGCTACCGAATTGAAACTGGGTGTGGTGGCGGCGCTGGTTGGCGCCCCGGCATTTGTGTGGATAGCCATGCAGCGACGTGTGACTTATGACTGAACTGGTCGCAAACAAGGTTTTTATTCGCGCAGGTGACGCAATTTTAGTAGATGGCGTGTCATTGTCGGTAGGTGCAAACGAGTTGGTGGCGATCCTTGGGCCAAACGGTGCGGGTAAGACCACACTATTGCGCGCCCTTGTGGGGCTTACTGATCCTGATGCGGGTTCCGTGTCGTTGAACGGACAGCCCTGCGGCAAGTTGTCACCCACTGAACGAGCAAGACACATCTCTTACTTGCCTCAACGAAGACCTTTGGCGTGGCCAAATAAGGTAAGAGATATCGTTGCCCTGGGTCGCTTCGCCCATGGTGCGGCCTTGGGGCGATTAAGCGCCAATGATGCTAAGGCCGTTGACGAGGCGCTTGTGTCCTGCGATCTTGAACACCTGGCAGACCGAGCGGCAGATACGTTGTCAGGAGGCGAACTGGCGCGAGTGCATTTCGCACGGGCAATGGCGGGCCGCACTCCACTGTTGGTTGCTGATGAACCCGTGGCCGCCCTTGATCCACGGCATCATCTTCGCATCGCAGGACTGTTGAGGGACTTTGTTGATGACGGCGGTGGTGCGCTGGTTGTTTTACACGATGTACCTTTGGCAGTCCGCTTTGCAGATCGCCTAATCTGGATGCGGGATGGGACCGTGATGGCAGAGGGGCCACCCGATCAGACGCTAACCCCTGGGATCATGCAGCAAGTATATGGCGTTCATGCCCGCATTGTTAAAGACGAGTCTGGGTTTAACGTACAAATTGACAGCGCCGTATGACTGCTCGCGCATTGATGATTCAGGGTACTGGCTCAGATGTTGGCAAGTCTGTCATCGTTGCCGGTTTGTGCCGAATCGCAAAACGGCGAGGACTCAAGGTCGCACCCTTTAAGCCACAGAACATGTCCAACAATGCGGCTGCTTGCCAGGGTGGCGGAGAAATCGGTCGTGCTCAGGCCTTGCAAGCGTTGGCCGCTGGCGTGGAACCTTGTGTGGATCACAACCCGGTTCTTCTCAAACCGGAAACAGATCGTGTTGCCCAGGTTGTTGTTCACGGTCGGCCGTTTTCCAGTATGGAGGCCGAAAG
>JBCCFQ010000177.1:0-6973 GCA_039029655.1 Pseudomonadota bacterium
CTTGGGCTATGTACGCCATACCTGCGGTTCCTATCGCCTATATGTTGTATGTCAAACGCGTCCGATATTTGCGTATCAGCGTTGCTTGCGAAGAAGCATTACCCGAACGAGGACGAGAAACATTAAAAACCGCCATTGATGTGGCTATCATGTTAGGCATCATTGGAGGCACCGCAACGTCTTTGGGCTTAGGCGTCCCATTGCTGTCCGCCTTCATCACCGAACTCACTGGTGTACCAGACTCCAACACCATAAAACTGATTGTCTTAGCGGTATGGACCCTATTGTTTGGAGCCAGCGCATACCGAGGCCTGAAAAAAGGCATTAAGGTGCTGGCGGACATCAACATGGTGTTAGCCGGGTTAGCGACTGTTTTCATTTTGCTTGCCGGACCGACACTTTTTATCTTGTCGATTTCGGTCAATAGCGTGGGCCAGCTGTTCCACAACTTCTGGAACATGAGTTTATGGATGGACCCCATTGATAAATCAGGTTTTCCTGAAAGCTGGACGGTGTTTTATTGGGCATGGTGGTTTGCTTTCGGCGCATTTATCGGCTTGTTTTTTGGCCGCATCTCCCGGGGACGAACCATTCGACAACTTGTACTGGGTGTAATTTGCTGGGGCAGCCTGGGCACATGTTCCTTCTTGGCAATAGCCGGCGGATACAGTGTTTACCTGGAGTCCAGCGGGACCTTCCCTGTGACCCAAGTCTTAGCCGACCAAGGAATGTTCGTGTTAGCTGCAAAGATTCTTACGACGCTACCCAGCGGCAAAATTGTGTTGGCGGCATTTATTGTATTGTCCATCGTTTTTTATGCGACAACGTTGGACTCTGCTGCTTATGTGTTAGCCAGCGTATGCAGTAAGAATCTACGGAATGATCAAGAACCACCCAAGGTTAGCAGAATCATCTGGGCTGTCGCTTTAGCTGTGCTAACCGCAGGGCTGATCATTACCGAGGGCCTAGACGCGGTAAAAACCTCAACCGTTGTGTCGGCAGTACCGCTGCTCCCTATTTTCTTGCTGATGTGCGTGTCTTTAGTGCGGTGGCTGAACAAGGACTTTGGCTCCCATAAGCCCAGCAAAGAACTAGCCTTGGACGAAGACACTTAGCGAATTGATATATGCTCTTAGGTAGCGAACAACTCAGCGCATCGGAAATCAGAGCGCTTTGTGATTTTCGTTTGGAACGCTTACGTCAACAAATGAGATCCGCCGACGTTAGCCTATGTGTGCTCAACAATCCCATTAGTCTGAGATACGCCATCGATTTTGATGAGTATCAGTTGTTTCAGGCCCACATACCCACCTGCTACTTATTCTTGCCAGTAGAGGGCCCATTACAGATGCATGGCGCCACTCGTAGAGATTTTCCCAATGTGGCGACCTATCTGCGCCCGCAGTTTGTGTCTATGTTTGACGGAGGCACCCGACTAGACGAACGATGCCGACAGGTCACCCAGTCTATTGTTGGGTTTATGAAGGATAATGGGTTGTGGGCATACAATAAGAGGATCGCGTTGGATCGGTTCTCTCCCTATTTGTCAGCAGAACTCACTCAGGCAGGCGCGATTCTGATAGACGCCGATGTACTAGTGGAAAAAGCCCGGGCAATTAAGTCTCCCCAAGAATTGCGTTGTATCAAATACTCTTTGTCAGTGGCAGAGAACGCTTTACATCAGATGCGACAGGCGACACAACCAGGCATCACGGAAAACCAACTGTGGTCCATACTGCATCAAACCAATATCGCCAGTGGCGGTCAGTGGATAGACGGAAGAATGTTGAGTTCCGGCCCTCGCACAAACCCCTGGCTACAGGAAGCCACGGATCGAATACTGGAGCAAGGCGATTTGATTGCCCTGGATACCGATATGATTGGACCAATGGGTTATTGCGCCGACGTATCCCGGTCATGGCTATGCGCGCCGGATGCAACACCGACGGCTGAGCAGCGGCAGGCCTATTCCCACGCATTGAAAGAGGTACAACACAATATTGAACTCGTGAAACCTGGAATGAGCTTCAAAGAGTTCAGCGAAAAGGCATTCCCACGCGAACCCGAGTTCAGAGAGCAACGGTACCCCTGTCTCGCCCACGGCGTTGGCCTATCCGACGAATACCCAAAAATCTACTACCCTGAAGACTGGGGTCGCGATGGCTATGATGGTGTCTTAGAAGAAGACATGGTGCTTTCCATCGAAAGCTATAGCGGCAAGCTCGGCGGGTCTGTGGGGGTCAAACTCGAACAAATGGTACACATTACGCAAACAGGTTGTGAAGTGATCTCTAACTTTCACTACGAGGACACCCTCAGCTAGTCCTTGCCTATTTGTCAACGGTAACCTAAGGCTGTTGGCAGGAACAATGATAGTGACGGCCAATAAGTAGTAATCAGCATCACTGGCAAAGCTGCAAAAAACATTAACTTGAGTGCTGGTCGCGTCACCTGAGCAACGCCTACTCTACACACTCGACAGCTCATAAACAGTATGGGCGCCATTGGCGGGCTATTGCAACCTATCACGACACTCGTGCCCACGATGGCCGCGAAGTGCACCGGATCCACTCCAATGTTAATCATCACGGGTAATAACAGTGGACTGACAATTGCGACGACACTGACATCATCCATAATCATGCCCAGCGCAATCAAGAAGAGATTCACCATCAACAAAACAAGCAACTTACTTTGAAAGGTGTTCATCAGAAACTCCGTGAGCTCCTGAGGTATACGCTCTAGAGTAAAAATCCGACTGGCGACGAATGAGAACACCAAAATAATCATGATAACGCCGGTCGTGGTTGCCGCCTCTACCAAACACCGGGCTATTTTTGAATAGTCCAATTCTTTGTAGACGAACATTCCTATAGGAATAGCGTAAACAGCCGCCGTTGCAGCGGCCTCGGTAGGAGTAAAAACTCCGCCATATATCCCACCCAAAATAATAAAGGGGACCAACAGGGCGGGAAGTGCCGACCAAGCCGCAGAGCCCACAGATGCTTGGGAAACGGGAATCTCTTTCGTCGGTTCATCTTGGGATACAAACCACCGATTGGCGATGATTAGCGCTATGATTAGCAACAAGCCAGGACCTATTGTTGCCAAAAAACAGGCGGCCACGGACTGTTGAGTGACCACGGCATACAAGATCATCGTGATGCTTGGCGGAATCAAAATACCCAAAAGAGACGATACCCCCAGCAGTGCACTGGTGTATTCCCGCGCATATCCGTAGCGCTCCATTGGACCCGCCATGATGGTTCCAATAGAGGCTACCGCAGCGGACGCAGTTCCGGAAATGGCCCCAAAAATCCCGCACGCAATTACCATTGACGACCCCATACCACTGCGGGAACGACCAACAAGCGTTTCAACGAACGCGATCAGACGTGCCGCCATCCCTCCGGCTTGCATTAAGTAACCCGTCATTATGAACAGTGGCAAAGCAATCAAAATAACTGAGTTGATAGACCAAAAACCGGTAGTCATAACGAATGACAAGTTAACGTCATATACCAAAGTGAGAACCAAGGTCATAGCGGCAAACGAAAACACTACGGGGACGCCTATCATCATTAGGACAACGACGGTGAGAATCGCCAATACCGCACCCATATCAGCTCCCGGTCAACTTACTATAGTCGTTGTAGACATCCCTGGCAGTAAACAATACAAACAATAAGCTGCACACGAAAAGGCTAGCTTGAGATGCATATAAAGGAATTTGAAAAACAGCAGTGCTTTGCTGACGTGTCACACCCCAAAGAAGCAAATCCCAACTCCATACAACAAACACAACTGCCATAAAAAGGGAAATAACTGAGGCTATGAGCTTAGTTGCGCTAAGGAACTTGGGGTTGTCTGATATCACATGCACAAAATCTGCTCTTAGATGAGAATTCTCCTGAGCGGCTAGACCTGCACCCAACATATACAACCACATCACTGAGAGTAGAACAAACTCTTCCAAACCCAGCATGGGTGCACCGAAGACTGATCGGGCCAAGATCCCCGTTACCATAGAAAGTGCAACAAACAAACTCAAAATCACCACAAGCGGCTTAATAACAGCAGTGACTAGGCGATCCAAGCGGTTCACAACTCTGGCACCGATGCATTTTTTCTAATTTCTCGCATCACGTCCTCGCCGTAGGCCTGCTCGACCAGCGGCCACACTTGTCCGCGCACTTGTTCGATCCACGCCGCAGTCTCTTCTTGAGTAGGCACAATGTATTCCATACCATCTTCTTGGGCGATGCGGATCCACTTTTCATCTTCCGTTTTTGCATCGCGAAACTGCTTGGCGATCACAAATTCGGCTGCTTCCTCGATCGCTCTTTGGTCAGCTTTTTTCAATGACATCCAAGTATCATTGTTCATTAACAAAACGGAAGCGGCAAATGTGTGCTTCGAATGCACAAAGTAATCCAGCTGGTCACCAAAGTACTCATAGTACCAATAAATGACATTGCTACTATCACCATCTACCACTCCGGTCTGAATAGAGGTGTACACTTCAGACCAATCAATGGGGACCGCTTCAAAACCCATAACATTCATGGTTTGGGGCAATGGAAATATGGTTTGCGAACGAACTTTTAACCCTTTGGCGTCCTCAGTGTTGGTGGCATAGCGCCCTTTCGTCGCAATACCACCAAAACCCTCTGGGTAAGGACCGAGGTACTTGAGCCCATTTTCCGCAAAAATACGACTCAGTAAACGCTGCAGCCAACCGTCACTGCTGTAGGCCTGGATAGCATCCTCCCAATCGAGCACGAGGTAAGGAACAAAGTTCACCGCCATACGCTGATCGTACGAAGTCATGGGCCATTCGAGCATGAAGTGGACGTTGCCCTTCAATAGTTGGTCAAAAAGCTCTTGTTGACCACCCAACTCATTTTGATAAAACACGTTGACGCTAATCCGGCCATTCGAGTTTTCCAGGACTCTTTCCGAAAACAGTTGACTAGACTTGCCCTGTGGCGAGTTCTTGTCCCCGGAAGTGCACACCAAGTGCAAAACTAAACCAGAGTCGCTGTTTGCATCGGCGAGCACAGGCACAAGCTGACTCAAAAAAACTATGCTGACCAAGCAAAAACTACGCATTGTCATAGACTTCTCGTTTTAAGCGCTCCACCTCTTTTTGAAACTCTACACTTTCCTGTCGAAAATCCTCACCACATGCGGGCTCCGACTCAAAGTGCCCGAAAGCATCGCGTCCTCGAACCAAAGTTGCGGTCTCCCGAGAACCGACTATCTGACGCACGCTAGGTTTAAGGTATTGTAGACTCAACCCTACCCGTCGCTGGGTAGAACCATTGGGCTGGGAGGAATGAATCGCCCAACCATGATGAAGCGACATCTCTCCCGGGCGCAACTCAATACTAACGATGTCCGCCTCGCGAAATCTGTTCGTTATCGTTTGCCCACGATGCAGAATATTGTCTGTTTCGCGAGTATCTTGATGATCAAAGTGTTGCCCATGATGACTGGCGCGAACAAATCGCATACAACCATTTTGTTTCGTTGCTGGCGTCAATGCTAACCAAGCCGTCACCAAGTCGTCGTCGGAGTCCGACTCTAAACCCCAGTAAGTTAAGTCCTGGTGCCAACTGACGAATCCAGAAGTCTGAGGTTCTTTGATGATGTACGCGCTGTCCCATAACAATATGTCGGGACCCAATACGGTCTCCACGGCATCTAAGACAGCGTTATTGGTTGCTAACTCGTAGGCAGAAGAAAAAATCAAATAAGGTTTGACTCGATAGTGCATGGAACCATGACTATTTTCGATATCAACCAGGCGACGATGGTGATCGCCAGCCTCATTCTCAGAAAGGACGGGTATTGGGAAAGCTACCCCATCCACCTCGTACTGCTTTTTTAGATACCTTGTCGATTCTGTCATTGGCATGCGGCATGTAAAGAATGCCATTTTGGTACCATCGCGTCATTGGCGCAAGACGTTTGCCTAAACAAAAAAGTTTAGCTAACCTGTTGTTACTTCAACTGTTCGTGATGATGTTATGCCTGAGTTGATTCATCACAAAAAGAGTTGGTGGTGGCCCCCACCCTGACCCAAGCCAGCACGTCGCCGCCAGGATAGTGCATGACGCTCTAAGTCATCAGTCAAGCTACGCCTGATCCATTTAGTTCTTCTGAGAGCGACCATGAACGTTATAGATATTGAATTGGAAGAGAGAAACTTAAGACTAAGTTGGGCAGATGGCTCGCAGTCCTTGTTTCCGCTGATTTGGCTCAGGGACAACGATCCAGCCGATCTTCATCCGGACACAAAAGAAAGAGTTTTTGACCTTACCTCCGTCGATTTAGGCGTTCGGCCAACCCACTGCGAGATAGACAACGGCAACATAGTGCTTCATTGGCCAGACAAAGCGCATGGTTCCCATTACAGCCCAGCGTGGTTGTTGCAACATGAGCCAGGGAAAAAATTTCTCGATCCTAGCGACATAGACCAGTCTTTATGGCACAAAGAGTCTTTGCCCCAGATCCCAAGCGTGGACGCGCAGAGGTGTCGCGAATCGGAGCACACTCTACTCCATGCTTTGCTCGAAGCTAAGTCCAAAGGCCTTGTCCTGGTCAAGAACCTGACCGATGATCAAGAGGCTGGAGAAGCTTTTGGAGACCTGATTGGCTTCAAGCGTCAAACTAACTTTGGCGTGATGTTCGAGGTGATTAGCAAACCGGAACCCAACAATCTAGCGTATACCGCGTTGTCTCTACCTCTACACATAGACCTAACCAACCAAGAGTCAATTCCTGGCTACCAATTTCTGCATTGCTATGCGAACTCTGCTCAGGGTGGAGAGTCGGTATTCGCGGACGGCTACAAAATATGCTCAGACTTGGAAAAACAGTCACCTGATCCCCAGCATGTACAACCACCATGTATCCTAGGGAGGGACTTCCTTGCCCACCATGCTTGTAGTGTTGACCTCTCCGCACC
>JBCCFQ010000178.1:0-6962 GCA_039029655.1 Pseudomonadota bacterium
AACTAGATAACGATAAACAACAACACCCCTGGGGGGATTCTTAGGTGGATATTCAAGTTGTGATCTTTTTTACGCTTACGACGCTGATAGCTTTTCTCACGTATCTAAAGTGTCGTGGTTCCGGCGTGACCGACGGACAGTCTACCGAGCAAGCCAACAAGGAAGTGTTTCTTGCCGGCGGTGGCCTTTCCTGGTTTTTTGTTGCGGGTTCAATCACCTTAACCAACCTCAGTACCGACCAACTGGTGGGGATGAATGGCAATCAAATGGCCTTACTGGCCTGGTGGGAATTCTCCGCGGTGGTGGGACTCATTATTTTGGCCAAGGTATTTTTGCCTGTTTACTACAAATACAAGTGCACAACAACAACGGAACTTCTGGAAAAACGGTACAACGACCACAACATTCGCGCCGTCATCGGTGGGCTGTTCTTACTGGGGAACATTTTTATTTTCATACCCACCGTGCTTTATAGCGGTTCCCTGTTTATGCAAAGCATGTTCGGCGTTGAAGCTCCAATCATTTGGATCGCTATCGCGTTTGCAGCGGTGGGGACTGCCTACGCTGTTTTCGGTGGTCTTCGAGCAGTTGCGGTATCTGACGCTTATAGTGGTGTGCTTTTGTTAAGCCTGGGCATGGTGGTTGTGTTTCTGGCCCTTTCTGCCATCAACTACGACTTTAGTGGTATCCCCAAAGAACGATTGACCATGATTGGGGATAGCGACTCTCCGATTCCCTGGCACACGTTGTTTACAGGGATGATTTTTATTCAAATCTTTTACTGGAGCACCAACCAAACCATCACTCAGAGAGCCATGGCGTCACCAACGTTGAAGGAAGGACAGAAGGGTGTTCTCGTCGCGGCCACAATCCGTTTCTTGATTGTCCCGCCAATGATCGTCCTTCCAGGCATAGTCTCCTACAAACTCTATGGCGACATAGGTGATGCCGCGTATGGCCGGATAGTCGGTGACATCTTGCCAGCCTTTTTATCCGGCGCCTTTGCTGCAGCCATCGCCGCCGCCGTGTTGACCACTGTAAACAGCATTCTAAACGCATCAACCGCATTATATGTATGCGACATACACGAAAAATACATCGGCAAGACACCCAATGTACCTCGCCTCAACGCCGTCATTACCATTCTGTTTGTGGTCATCGGCTTGTTACTTGTGCCGGTCTATGCGCAATCAGAAAGCATAATCAACATCGTCCAACAACTGTACGGCCTACTCAGCATGCCAATTTTGTCAGCATTTATCGTCGGTCTACTTTTTAATGACGTGGATTCCCGGGCAGCCATCATATCCGTGGTCTTCGGAGTCTTGCTTTATGGCTATCTGTCCTTCGAACAAACCCAAGTGCACTACATACACTGGATGTTCACAACCCTGATCAGTTGTGTGCTGGTAGCGATAGGCGTCAGCCGATTTGTTTTTGGGACAAAACCTACGTTTCGACTCGGAACACAAGAAAGCCCGACCAGCGCCTAAGCGTCAACCTCATGTAGATGGAAAATCAGCAGGCTCTCGGGCATTAGGATGGGTAACTGCGTTCCGACGGTCATGAGAACGTCACCGGACAAAACCGCCCCATCTAAGACATCGAGCACCGATCGCGAATAGCTCTTCGGTTTTTCTGGCCAAACTACGCGAATCTCATAACAGGTATCCGATTTCAGTCCCTTAAAGCGGTATACCCCCGGGGCGCTACGCGGAGGTGTTTGGATCAAAGCGTAAGAAAATAACGCTTCCGATTTGTCTGGACTTACCACTCCGAAGCCTAATTCGAACATGGGCAGTTCAAGTCGATAGTTGTCACCAGAAAAAAGCAGAGCTCGGTGTTTCTTGTGTAGCTCGATGGCAGAACAAAGTTCGCGTTTTTCCTCTTCGGAAAGCTCCAACAAGTTGGCTTCGACACCCATATCACCAAAAAACGAAACGCCCGCTCTAAGAGCCATAGACAATCGGCGACCCGTCACATGACAATGTTCTGGACCGACATGGGCACCCATAAACTCTGGAGGAAAGAAATAGGAGAACCCACGCTGGACTCTCAATCGATCCAGTGCATCATTGGTATCGGAGGTCCATACCCTGTCGGTGTACCGAAGTATGCCGTAATCGGCGCGGCCCCCACCGGAGGCACAACTTTCAATTTCCACCATGGGATGGGCCACCCGAACACGATCTAACAGTTTATAGAGCGCGAGGGTCTGATAATGGGTAACCGCCCTTCCTGATTCACCACCCGGTTGGTTAAGACTACGGTTCATGTCCCACTTTAAATAGGTAATAGAGTATTCGCTCAGCAAGCTGTCTATCCGTTCAAACAAATACTCTTGAACCTCCACACGTGTTAAATCCAAGACGAGTTGGTTTCTTGTCATCACTTGTGGGGCAGGTTTTGCATCGAGCACCCAATCTGGATGATTTCGATACAGATCACTCTTAGGGTTCACCATTTCCGGTTCCAGCCAAAGACCAAATTCCATACCCTTGCCGTTCACGTATTCGATCAACGGCGTTAGCCCTTCCGGAAACACTGCCTCATCAACGTACCAATCACCCAGTCCCTCATCTTCGCTATTTCTACCTTTGAACCATCCATCGTCTAGCACGAACCGTTCGACGCCAATGTCGGCAGCTTCATCAGCCAATTCGCAGAGCTTATCCATTGTCAAATCAAAGTAGACTGCCTCCCAGGTATTAAAATGAATACGTTTCAGCTTGTCCTTCATGCGAACGTCTGTGAGATGTTCGCGAACGAAACCGTGTAGCTGCCTTGATGCCCCCGAAAATCCGTTCGCTGAATGAACGCCGAACAACTTCGGAGAAACATAACTTTCACCTGACTCAAGACTCATTTCCCCTGGAAACAGGAGTTCTCCTAACTGAGCGTAGGAACGCCCTTCTGATCTCTCCTCCACGGCTAATCGGTGGTTACCGCTCCATCCAAGATGTAGCGCATAAACGTCGCCGGCGCTTTCATTGGTTTCTCTAGGATGAACCATGACTCCGGGAAACGCGTCGTGACTGGTGCGACCACGTCGATTTTCCCGCACATAGGCCCCCAACAGTCTTTGACTTTTTTGCAACTGGAACTCGTTAGACCAGCGCCCCTCAAAGGCGAGAATTTGATCGTAGTCCATGGGCAAGGGAATGCATGGTGCATTGCAAGCATTGATCCAAAGAGTTGATGACTCAAGATTCGTCACTTCCGTGGTGGCCTGAAGAACATCGGTCTCACTGTCTAAAGAGAGTATGTGTACGATGCGAATACCCGTAGCCTTACATGCCGAAGAAATCGTGAGAGTCTGGCCATTCTCCTGCACGGACTCCATCTGGGAATAGACATTCCACTGCTGGCCGGCACGGTGAATCTGGATACCAGGTGTGCCTAAGAAACCCGCGCCAATCTCTGGTGACAAGGCGAGCAAAGGTTCCCCCTGCACCCGGGCCTGGGCTTCCTGGCGGGTTTTCAGCAACGCAATCATGGATGGTTGCGTGGCACCATACAGTCGGCTTCCCCAATACAATATTGCGGGGGCGTTACTGCGGCAATCCAACACCAAGCTGGACCCGTTGCTATGTAGCGTATAAAAAGAGGCGATACTGGCCACGACGAAGTCGCTCCTACGATTTCCTGCTAAAAACGACGTGCATTTTGGCGCGTAAGGGTCCAAGAATACAAGCTTCATGAACTGCAACCCTTTTCACCTGGAGCAGAGAAACCCGGGTTGACCCATGACACAATAACTTGGAGATCTATGGAGGTATGGAAAATGGACTCATGGCACAAAACGGCTTGCATGCTGTGTAGCATCAACTGTGGTATCGAGGTAAAACTAGGTGGTGCTGAGGGGCGGACATTTGAGAAAATTCGCGGCGACAAAGCACACCCATCCTCGCAAGGTTACATCTGCCAGAAAGCCACGCGATTGGACCATTACCAAAATGGAAAAGATCGCGTTACGCAACCCTTAAAGCGAAACAGCCAAGGAGGATTCGATCCCATCACCTGGGACGTTGCAATCAAAGAGATCTCAGAACGGCTTAAGCACATAAAAGAAGAACACGGCGGCGACAAGATTTTTTACTATGGTGGCGGTGGGCAGGGTAATCATCTTCCGAGTATTTATGCAGCATCGACACTTAGCGCCCTTGGCTCAATCTATCGGTCTAACGCCCTGGCTCAGGAAAAGACAGGAGAGTTTTGGGTACAAGGGAGAATGTTTGGCAGCCCGATACACGGTTGCTTTGACGATTGCGACGTAGCGTTTTTTCTGGGAAAAAATCCCTGGCAATCCCACGGGTTTCCTCGAACCCGAAACGTCTTGAACGAAATAGCAAAAGATCCAAATCGAAAAATGATCGTGGTGGACCCAGTACGATCGGAAACGGCGGACAAGGCAGATGTTCACTTGCAGTTGAAACCGGGAACCGACGCATGGTTAGTCAGCGCCGTTATCGCTTTGTATATTCAAAATCGATGGTACGACCAAGAGTGGGTTGCCCAACACTGCAACGATTTCGACGCGGTTAAAAGAACATTCGACACAGTGTCCGTTTCCGACTACTGCAAGGTTGCCGGTGTCGACGAGGAGCAACTCCTAGAAGCCGTTAACATCATGCGAAATGGAAACCGACTTGCCTTCATGGAAGACCTAGGCATTCAGATGAATCGCAACTCTACATTGGTGAGCTATTTACATCGTCTGATGTGGGTAGTTACGAGTAGCTTTGCCAAACCGGGCAGCATGAATGTGTTCAACCCCATGCATCCTTTGGTGGTAAACACAGGCAAACCGCCAAAACGTTCTCCAGTAGTGGATGCAAAGGTTATTTACGGCTTGGTGCCCTGTAACGTAGTCCCAGAAGAAATCCTCACTGATCATCCCGATCAATATCGGGCGATGATTGTGGAAAGCACAAACCCTGCACACTCTCTGGCGGACAGCCCTAAATGGCGACAAGCGCTACGAAAATTGGAATGCACCGTAGTGATAGACATTGCGCTCACCGAGACGGCACGTGAAGCCGACTACGTTCTTCCAACGCCTACTCAGTTTGAAAAATGGGAATGTAGTTTCTTCAATCTAGAACCCACCCGCAATACTTTTCATTTAAGGCAACCAGTCTTGTCACCACCGGACGGCGTTTTGGGTGAACCTGAGATACACAGTCGCTTAGTTGAAGCTTTGGACGTCTTACCGGAGGGTCTGGTGGATGACTTAAGCAATACATTAAAAACGGCTGGACCACTTGAGTTCGCAAAAGCGCTACAACAGCAAGTGCAGCAAATGCCACAACTCATGTACCTTCTACCTGTTGTTTTGTATCGCACACTGGGACCCATGTTACCCAACGGGTCGGCTGTCGCAGCGCCACTATGGGCAATCGCCCATGAGTTTACTCGACGTTGCGGTGATTCAGTCCGTCAAGCGGGTTATCAAGGCAGTGATATTGAAGTTGGGCAGCAGCTTTTTGAAGCAATTCTGACCAGCGCTTCGGGAACGGTCATATGTGAAGACACCCCAGAGTCTTCCTGGGATCGTTTGCAGACTCGAGACAAGAAAATAAACGCCGCTATCCCTGAACTTCTAGGGCTGGTTGAAGAATTGAGTCCAGGTTTAGACCCCATAAAAGACGATTATCCCCTGGTACTCTCCGCGGGAGAAAGACGCGCTTTCACAGCCAACACCGCTTACCGGGATCCCCATTGGCGCCGCAAAGACTTTGCCGGCGCCCTTCGTGTTAGCCCACATGACGCTGAACGATTGCAGTTACAAGATGGTGGTCTGTGTACGCTCATTACAGAAAACGGCAAAGCACAAGTCCTGGTGGAAGTCAGCGACAGAATGCAGCCGGGTCATGTGTCGCTACCTAATGGGCAAGGTCTGAGGAATACGGACGGTGAAGAGGAATCCGTGGTTGGTGTTGCACCCAATGAGTTAACGTCCCTTTCCTACCGAGACTTTTTTGCGGGCACGCCCTGGCACAAATATGTACCCGCGCGACTAGAGACTGCCTCCTGATCGTCAGCTGGTAATACGAAGTCCGGCGACCGAGGCTCCGGCCAAAACCAGGGCTAATGTCACAATATCCAGTCGGTTAAACGGATCACCATCGAAGCCAAACAGGGTTAGCAAGGCGATACCTAAGCAAGCCGCTACTGCGCCAAGAATCAACCGCCACGCGGCGGGTACCGGTGCACCCTTTGGCCGGGCGCGACGTTCTAATGGCGACAAAGCCATGGCCACGGGCAGCAGCAAAACGAGTAGAGTCAAAAGCCACAACGGTCGTGACCACCACCACTCACTAGAACCAGGTTCAACGGACAATCCGAAGCCGTCCAATAGAAAACTAATACCTAAGACAATCACCAGTATTGTCATGTGCCAAAGATAGATGGTCATGATGAAAGTATTGACAATGACGGTAGCGGCCCAGACACGCAGGGAAGACAAAAAGCGCCGCATGGGCTTTTCAATGCTTAAGGCCATGCCAAACTGGAATACCCCAAGTGCAATCAGCGTAATCTTTGGGGGTAAACTGTTACTCACCGATTCGTCTGGCGAACCTGCCATGGCAAGGGGATACGGCCCCATGAAGACCAACGCCACAAGCCCTGCGATACCCAACAAGCCAAAGAAGAAGAGTGATACTGGGCCCGGCAGTCGATTGTCTCGCCACATAAACCCTAAGTGGTGCACCGCCAGCCACACCCAAAAATAATTGGTCCAACCAAGCCAACGTAGTTCTAGTTGAAAATACGCAAAGTCAACAACAACCGCCAGCACAACATAGACGGCAAATGAGGTTACACCCCAACGGCGCCAGAACGCATAGGTAAGGGGCGCCAGTAACACGATCACGGTATAAATAGCCAGAAACCAAGTGGGTACCAACGAGGCACGTGACGCAAAGACAATCGTTTCGGGCTTTGCTCCAAACAAATGC
>JBCCFQ010000179.1:0-6925 GCA_039029655.1 Pseudomonadota bacterium
ACCCTGTCGCCCAACGCCAATCAAGGTGCCGTCCGTGTCAAAAATATCCACGAAAAGAATGGCTATCACCACTAGCCAAAAACTTGCGCTGGCGATTTCACCAAAGTCTAAAGCCATTAGGGTTTCCTTTGGCAAAGACGGGAGCGCGACATATTCTGCGGGTGGCGTCGCTAACCCGAGTACCCAATACAAAACAGTGATGGTCACAATACCAATGAGAATAGAACCTTTGATTCTTAGCGCCATTAGGGTCGCAATGAGAATGATGCCGAATATGGCGATAAACACGATGGGATCTGCGACGGATCCCCGAGTCAGGAGCGTGGCCGGGTGATCGACAGATAGCCCCATGTTGCGAAACCCAATGATCGCAAGAAATAATCCAATACCCGTAGTGATGGCCAGTTTTAGAGTGTGAGGAATTCCGTTAATCATGCGGGTGCGCAGCCCGGTGAAGGAAAGGCCTAAGAAAACCAGCCCCGCAACAAACACGGCAGCCAGCGCGCTCTGCCAGGAAACGCCTAAGCCTAAGACGACACCGTAGGTAAAAAAGGCATTCAAGCCCATACCTGGTGCCAATGCGAAGGGGAAATTGGCCAAAATGCCCATCACAATACAAGCGATTGCTGCGGCGATACCGGTAGCAGCGATAACATCCTCGATTGGCATGCCGGCTTCCGATAGTATTTGGGGATTGACCAATAATATATAGGCCATCATCAAGAAAGTGGTGACACCAGCGCGTATCTCCGTTTTGAGATTGGAACCTCGCTGGCTCAACTCAAAGAATCGATCTAGGTTATTCATGCAGAAAACCATACGCCAAACCCGGGCTTGTTTAAAGATCGCAGACCCAGTTGACCCAAGCCATGAGTGATCCAATGGCGGACTGCACGGTTCGAGGCGACATCGTGCATTTCATTGATTCACCCACTCGGGAAGACCCCAAGCGGGGGTTAGTCTATATCCCCAACGGCCTTTTGAAGATTCGAGACGGCCGGGTAATAGACGTTGCTCCTTTCGATCAGGAGGTCGCGTCGGAAGAAACAGTGATTGATTACTCTGGTCACTTGATCATGCCGGGTTTTATCGACGCCCATGTTCACTATGTGCAGGCAGACGTCATCGCTTCCTATGGGAAGCAACTGCTGGATTGGTTGAATGACTACACATTCCCATTGGAGCGCCGCTATAGTGACCCGGAGCTTTGTCGTGAAACCGCCCAGTGGTTTCTACGAGAACTTTGGCGAAACGGGACCACAACGGCTTTGGTATGGCCAGCGAGCTTCAAGCAAAGTGCTGCAGCAATTTTTGAGTCTGCCTATGGGGCAAATATGAGGCTAATATCTGGCAAAGTGATGATGGATCGACATTGTCCAGATTACTTGGCGGACTCTGCCCGGTCTTCCTATGAAGATTCCCTTGAGTTGATCCAACAGTGGCATGGCAAGGGTCGATTGAGTTATGCAGTGACACCCCGGTTTGCGCCGACCTCTACCGAGGAGCAACTCAACCTGGCGGGTCGTTTGATGGCTGATGTTCCAGATGTCTATATGCAAACGCACTTAGCTGAGAACCAAGATGAGATTCGATGGGTGAAGGAGTTATTTCCGAAATCCCGTAGTTATCTTGATGTTTATAGGCAGTTTGGATTGTTGAGCTCCCGTAGTTTCTTTGGTCATTGTATTTACCTGGACGATGAAGATCGGAAGATCATGAGTCGAAGAAATGCAACTGCCGTTTTTTGTCCAACATCCAACTTGTTCTTAGGCAGTGGGCTGTTTGATTTGCGGCAGGCTGAGCAGGTCGGCCTTAGTGTTGCCTTAGGGTCAGACGTTGGTGGTGGCAGCAGTTACGGTATGTTGCAGACCATGCACGGCGCATACTCCATCACTCAACTCAAAGGATTTCCGGTGTTCCCACTGCAACCTTGGCATTGGGCGACGTTGGGTGCGGCCAAGGCCTTGAATCTGGAAGACTCTATTGGCAATTTCGAACCTGGAAAAGAAGCAGATTTTGTGGTGATTGATCCTAAGGCAACTGAAGTTTTGAGTCGACGTATGGCGTCGTCTGAGACGCTTGAAGAAAAACTATTTGCGCTAATGGTCTTAGGGGATGATCGAGCAATCAAAGCGACCTACATACTAGGGGTACCTAAGCATTCCGTTTGAGGCCTAAGCCGCGATTTCAATTTCTTGTTCAAGTCGAATCTCGGCCACGATGTCACCGGGTCCCCCCCTATCAATCACCAAAAAGTCACTTTCCTCCTCCAGCGCCAATAAATAGTGATGCCACGTGCCCGCTGAGTAATTCACACCTTGTTTGCCTGTTGCCACAAAGGCTGCGATAGCCTTGGGGTCAAAGCGACCTGCCTCATGGACCACGACTAAGTAAGGTTTGTTGCTCAAAGGTATGAAACACTGACTTCCCAATGGGTGGCATTCCATAACCTGAATCGTGATGGGATTTTTCTTAGGGTTGGAACGAAAGATGTTGACTTGAGGAAAGCCGCCCGATCCCTCCGTATGAATCTTTGCTAGTTCGCCGAACTTTTGCGTATGGCCTTCGTTGATGAGTTCGGGTTCAAGATCGGGTGTGACTTCGACTACCTCACCATAGGGTTGGAAGGCTTGGCGTGTTAACGCTTGGGGCGTGAGAACTTTGGGCATATTTTTTCCTCTATGGCAGTAATGGTAACCGCAACATCCTTCCCCTTGCTATACTCTGCTGCACCAAAACTAATAAAAGCCTAATGTCTACAAACGAATATCCAAGAGATCTGATTGGCTATGGTGACAAACCACCCCACGCGCAATGGCCGGATCAAGCGAGAATTGCCGTGCAGTTCGTTTTGAACTACGAAGAAGGTGGGGAAAATTCCATATTGCATGGTGATGGAGGCGCGGAGACGTTTTTATCGGAGATTGTTTCCGCACCGGTCGTCGAGAATGCTCGACATATGAGTATGGAATCGATCTACGAATATGGTAGTAGGGTTGGGGTTTGGCGAATCTTGAGCTTATTTGAACGTTTCGACATTCCCATCACAATCTTCGCCGTTGCCTCCGCGCTAGAACGTTATCCTCAAATGGCAGATGTCTTTCAGAGTTTCGGTCATGAGATTTGCTCTCATGGTTATCGCTGGATTGACTATCAATGGATTCCCGAGGATATCGAACGAGAGCATATTGAAAAGGCCATCGATGTCTTTGTATCTTTGACTGGTAAGAAACCATTGGGTTGGTATACCGGGCGGACAAGTCCCAACACACGGCGGCTCGTAGCTGGTTATGATTTTTTGTACGATGCTGATGATTACAACGACGAGTTGCCGTATTGGACGACGGTAGGAAGCAAGAATCACTTGGTGGTGCCTTATACTTTGGATGCCAACGATATGAGGTTCGCGACACCTCAAGGATTTAATTGCGGCGACCAGTTTTATAGATACCTTGTGGATACTTTCGATGTTCTGTATGCAGAAGGAGAGCAAACCCCGAGAATGATGTCCGTTGGTCTGCATTGTCGGTTGATTGGCAGGCCAGGAAGATTTGCGGCTTTAGCCCGATTTGTTGAATACGCAAAACAACACGCCAAAGTCTGGTTCTGTCGCCGCGACCAGATTGCTCAGCATTGGCATAAACATCATGCTCCAGGTAGAGATGATGCGAATCAATAGTGTGCATCAAATGTCTCGGGATGAGTTTGTGAGCTGCTTTGGTGAGATCTACGAAGAGTCGTCCTGGGTTGCTGAGCGCAGTTATCCTCATATCAAGGAATGTCCAGATTGGGAGGACCTAGTCCAACTGATGCGAAATACAGTTGATGGGAGTTCCTTAGGCTTGAGATTGGCACTTATAAGGGCCCATCCCGATTTGGCGGGCCGGGCCGCTGTAGCCGGTAGTTTGTCCGAGGCCTCCACCTCGGAGCAGGTGGGTGCTGGTTTGGACCAGTGTACCAAGCGAGAGTTTCAGCGTTTCAGCGAGCTAAATACAGCCTACAAATCTAAGTTTGGATTTCCATTTATCGTTGCGGTTACTGGGTTGGACCGTCATCAGATCCTTGAGCAGTTTGCGGAGCGGCTCACTTACTCTAAAGAGCAAGAGTTTTCAAAGGCGTTGGAACAAATTCATAAGATTGCCCATATTCGTTTGGATAACTTGCTGGATGGGGAAGAGGGTGACTAACTTCAAGCGATCCAGAGTGAACCTGGCGCAAAGACGATTGGGTGCGGAGGTGGTTTTTGCTACCGACGATTTTTTTGCCGCCAAGGAACGCCTCATTGATGACCCTGAGCCGATCTTCGTGCCCGACAAGTTCGACGATCATGGTAAGTGGATGGATGGTTGGGAGAGTCGGCGTCGACGCGGGGGTGGTCATGACTATTGTGTTCTATCACTGGGTCCGGAGCCGGGTTTGGTTGAGTCCATTGTCATAGACACGTCCCACTTTACTGGTAACTTCCCGCCGGAGGCTTCTCTTGAGGCAGTCTGTTCCTTGGATGATGTTTCAGTTTCAAATGCCCAGTGGCGACCGTTAACCCAAAAAATGCTGCTAGAGGGCGATTCCCGCGTCACGGTGAAGATCCACGATCAGGGGCCTTGGACACATATCAAATTAAACATTTTTCCTGACGGTGGCGTGGCGCGGTTGCGAGTGTACGGACGCAGGTCCGTGGACTGGGCAAAAAAAGATGCCAGCGTAGCGATTGACCTGGCCGCCATTGAAAACGGTGCCGTGGCGATTGCCTGCAACGACGAGCATTTTGGTGTACTCAGTAATCTCATTTCGCCCGGAAAGGGAATCAATATGGGCGACGGCTGGGAAACCCGTCGTCGCAGAGAGCAAGGTCACGATTGGTGCATTATCGAATTAGGGCACTCGGGTGTTGTCGAAAAAATC
Organism: Pseudomonadota bacterium; assembly: GCA_039029655.1. GTDB lineage: Bacteria > Pseudomonadota > Gammaproteobacteria > Steroidobacterales > JBCCFQ01 > JBCCFQ01. The sequence continues at coordinate 4,903 of JBCCFQ010000179.1, forward strand.
CTGATCGACACCGCTTTTTTCAAAGGCAATTATCCTGAGAGGTGCAGTATACAGGGGGCCAGTGTGTCCTCTCTTGATGTTTCTGGTCTGGAAGCCGACTCGTCTGCATGGCCAGAGATACTCTCCTCTCAGCAAATGTCTGCTGACTCAGAGCATTGGTTCGTTGATGAAATAAACAAACACGAATCTATTACTCATGTTCGACTCAATTTATTCCCCGATGGCGGCGTCAGTCGTCTCCGTTTATTTGGACGTATCACGAAGTGATTTGAATATGGATCTCAGTAAAAAAGATATAGAAATTCTCAAATTGCTGCAAAAAGATGCACGCATGAGTACTGCGGCCATTGCAGAGACGGTCAACTTGTCTCAATCGCCCTGTTGGCGCCGGATTGCAGGCTACGAAGAGAGTGGCTTAATCAAGCGCAAGGTACATATTCTGGATCGTGAAAAGTTGGGTATGGACCTGGTGGTTTTTGCAACTATCAAGCTCATATCCTCTAAAGGAAAAGCTCTGGATGAATTCGAGAAATCAGTGCGCGACGTGCCAGAGATAGCCGAGTGCTACACCATGACGGGTATTTTCGACTATATGCTCAAAATAATAGCCAAAGATATTCGTCACTACGAGAACTTTCTTCGCAGTTATCTGTTGCAACTGCCAAATATCGACGAAGTCAATTCCCACATAGCCGTTACACAAATAAAGAACACAACCGAGTTACCGCTAGATACTCAGTTGTAATGCCTAGGCGTTTAATCAAATAAACAGGGTTGCGGGATGTTCGATGAGAGACTTTATGAGTTGCATCATTTGGGCGGCGTCGTAGCCATCAACAATCCTATGGTCGAATGAAGAGGACAAGTTCATCATCTTTCGGACGATGATCTGTCCGTCTTGGACGACGGGTCTTTCCATAATTTTATTGACCGCAACAATACAAACTTCTGGCGCATTGATCACTGGTGTAGACACCACACCGCCAAGTTTTCCAAGACTGGATAGAGTAATGGTGGACCCTGTGAGTACATCTCGGCTAGCGGTGCCGGCTTTCGCTTGACCGGATACGTCCATCATAGTGCTTGCCAGTTCCCACAACCCCATGGCTTCTGCATGTTTAACTACTGGGACGGCCAAGCCTTTATCAGTTTGCGCCGCAATTCCGATATGGACCCCTGAGTATTGCTTGATGACTCCGCTTTCCTCGTCAAACGTTGAGTTGCATTGAGGGAATTGATCAACCGCCTTAACCAAGGCCCGCATAAGAAACGGAAGCACGGATAGCTTGGGTTGCTCGGCTGTTCTGGAGTGGTTTAGATGCTGTCGCAATTCTTCCAAATTGGTCACATCCATTTCTTCTACATAGGAGAAGTGTGGGATGGACCGTTTACTGGCTTGCATTTTTTGCGCGATCAATTTGCGCATACCGGCCAACTTGATTTCGGTGATCTGAGTACGTTTGATAGCGCCAGTGACGGCATTGCTGCTGTCCATATAGGCCTCAATATCCTTACGGATAATTCGACCAGACCTACCGGTACCGTGGACCTGAGTTAGATCAATACCTTTTTCTGATGCCAGGCGCCGAATTGACGGAGACGTCAACACCTTGCCTCGGGGTCGCGCGGTGGTTGCTTCAGGCTGCTGGACTCCACCGTTGGGTTTACGCAACGGCGTGACGTTGTCGGGAGGTGTTTCTTCCTGAGGGCTGGCTGCAGGCTCGGCGTTTTCCAACTCAAACGTGAATAGCGGGCTCCCTACTGCAATGGTGTCGCCGGCGGCACCACCAATGGCAACCACTTTGCCCGTTACTGGGCTGGGTACTTCCACCATAGCTTTATCGGTGATGACTTCGGCTAGTACTTGGTCCTCCGTTACGACATCGCCCACTTTGGCGTAGATTTCAGAAAGCTCCGTTTCTACAATGAACGAAACTCTGGAAACTTCCATTTTGGCGACGAACGCGGAGAAGAAAAAACGGGAGCCGAGGACACCGTCTAGACGGCTTCCACCGCGCAGGAT
>JBCCFQ010000180.1:0-6915 GCA_039029655.1 Pseudomonadota bacterium
GTGGTGAATGATAGTCTTATCATGGTGGATTTCATTAACAATGCGAAACGTCAGGGAGTTGATGATCTCACCGCAGTGATTCAGTCAGGTAAGCAACGATTTCGAGCCATTGTTCTTACTTCTCTAACTACTGCAATGGGTCTATTGCCCATCATGCTTGAAAAGAGTGTCCAGGCCCAGTTTGTAATTCCCATGGCAATTTCCTTGGCTTTTGGAATCTTGTTCGCTACTGTGATTACGCTATTTTTGGTGCCCTGTTTGTATCTTCTCGGGATTGACATGGATAACCGTCGCAGGAGACTTTGGCGGTGGCTGGTTGGGCCCGACGTGGAGGTGCCTGCCAAGACCTAGCGTAGGATTTTACGTCAGAAGTCATTGACTTGTCCTTTAACGGCTGGCTAGTCTTTTTTCGTTCAATCAGAAGAGTCTGCCATGGGAAATGTCATAGTCTCCGCTTCCTTGCTCGCCTTAGGTGTTATTCATTTGTTGCCGCTAATCGGTGTTTTAGGCGTAGATAGGCTGAATGAATTGTACGGGGTCACCATCCAAGATAGAGATCTGGAGCTGCTTATGCGTCATCGTGCAGTGTTGTTTGGTATGTTGGGTGGACTTTTGTTTGCTTCAGTGTTCGTGGCTTCCTTGAGAAGCGTGGCTTTTTGTCTGGCATTCGTCAGTGTCTCTTCGTTCCTGGTCTTGGCCTGGTCTATGGGTAAACTCGGTGCCGAAGTACAAACGGTGTTTTGGGTAGACGTAGTGGCCCTGGTGGTGTTAGCAGTCGGCGTGTTCTTCTACTTTTCCAAAAGCGATGTTAGTGAGTCAGCTGGATGAATCACAGTGAACTAAGAACTCTCTTTGCTAGCTATTCCAACGCATGGTTGGAGAACGACAGTGATGCTCTGTATGCCCATTGGGACAAAGAAGATGACGCACCCTTTTATAAAGCCGAGGAGATCGCGGAGTACTTCCACCGCTACGATGAGATTCTCAAGTATTGGCAACACAATGAGAGTTTTCATGATCGAGTCCAACTAGACTTCTCCGATATTCAGTGGAAGGAGTTATCGGACAAGGTTTTGGTTGTTTTTGTAAAAATGAATTGGCATATCAAGTTCGCGCCCAATACGAAAACCTTGGATGGTCACGGTTTCGCACACGCTGGTAAGACTATGGCGGGAGAGAATCACGTACTGGCAATGCTTAGACGTAAGGATTCTGGGCTGAAGTTTTGTGGCTGGAGTGAAACACCGGATGCGCCCATTACCTATATGGGACGTCTTTATCAGTGGGCGGCTAACCGTAGCGAGTGAGTCATCCGCCCAAGTACTAAAAACAAGGTCTTCTTATCGCTGTTTCTCCTTAGCGGTTGCGTGAGTTTGCCAGAGCCGGCGACACCCGTATGGCAACCCGTTGAATTAAGCTTTGTCTCCACACGGTCTCACTCTTGGAACAGTTTTCCTATCCAAGTTCGGTTTATTCATGACTCTGGTAAGACTCATACTTTGGATGCCTATTTTGAGGGCGGTGCTCGCTGGGGGGTCCGGTTTGCTCCATCCCTACCGGGACAATGGCGGTGGGAGAGTTTGACACCGGACATCCATGGTCCACGATCAGGAACGTTAGCTGTACGGGCCGCGTCGATGCAGGAGGTAGCGGCGAATCCTAATCTGCGTGGGCACCTGCGAGCGCGATCTGGGGAACGGTATTTTCGTCGTGCTGATGGAACGCCTTTCTTTTTTCTCGGTGACACCAACTGGTACGCCTTAACCTGCCGCACAGGAATAGATCAAAACAGTCACTTTTGTGGTGAAGTCTTGGACCATGATGTGAGCTTCGGTAAACGCGACGAGTCAACCCGTGGTCCCGCCAATAACAACTTCGATGTATGGCTTCAAGATCGCGTTCGGAAGGGATTCAATGGTGTCATGATCCGTTACGTTCCTCGCAACTTGAATGGGTCAAACGAGGGTGGCTGTGGGTTCCCATCAGGTCCCGATCCCTTGTCCCTATCGGATTGTGAAACATCCGATTGGAGTAACTTAAACCCTGGCTTTTTTGCTCAAGCGGATCGTCGTATGAAACGGTTGTGGCAAAACGGCTTGGTGATTGCTGGTCACCCCAATTGGCTCGCCAGTTCAACCATCACCATAGAGGAAGCCAAAGACTTCACACGGTACCTACTTGCTCGGTATGGTGCCTATGCTTTGATTTGGTCTCTGTCCGGTGAATTTCAGAACACAGGAGGGAGGAAAACTCATTGGGGCGAAGACCGATCGCGGTTTGAACCTTTCCGTCAACTGGGTAGAAGCTTGCGAAGTGGGGAGGGTTCGCAAACTTGGTTTGAGCGCTATAACTATCATCACCCCGTCAGTATTCATCCAGTCGGTTCCCCACCCAGGGCTCGCGGGGCTCAAACCTCTGTAACAACCTTCAAGGGCGAACCCTGGATTGATCATCATTGGGTGCAGACCTATACCCACCCAGAACAGATCGAGTCCCGTGTTAAGGAAACTTGGGAATCGGCCAAGAAGCCCGTTCTCATGGCGGAACCCTGCTATGAAAATTTCTCTCAAGATTCATCATGCGATCGTTACCAAACTCGATATTCGGCTTGGGTTGCGGCGCTGTCTGGTGCTGCGGGGCATGCCTACGGTGTGCAGGGAATTTACAGAATGAATGGGACCAGCGTACAAAACCTAGCGACGCCAGGTTCTACTGATGTTATCCGAGTTTTGAATTTCCTCGATCAGTTTTTTGTATCCAACGATTGGGCTGATTTGTCCCCCTTTGATTGCTCGGGCAATCAGTCAGGAAATTGGGCGAGTAACCCCATCTGTGCTAAACACCCTAATGGTTATCTGGTGGCCTATCTGCCCCAAGGGCGAGAGGAGCCTTTCCAAATTCCAGAGACCATTGGTCTCGATCAAAGAGACCTGCGGTGGTTTAATCCAAGAACCGGCGCTTCCCATGTCTCCAGCGAGGCTGGTGTTTCGCCCGAGGTCACGCGCCCCGATGCTAGTGACTGGGTATTAGTGATACAGTAACCCAGCCTTGTTAGTTGACTTAGATCGACGGGTTATGACTATGCAGTCTGCAAAAAGTGCACTTGTTAGTGTCAGTCATCGGCTGGCCTGTAACGGTTGGGTGCCTGCTACCAGCGGTAACTTTTCATCGCGGATAGATGGACAATCTGTTTTGATCACGGCATCGGGCAAAGATAAGGCACTACTTACAGAGGATGATCTGTTAGAGGTTGATCTAAGTGGAGTACCACTGCAGCAAGGTATTCCCTCCGCGGAAACTGAACTTCATCTTCAGCTGTACCGGCGTGATCAAACCATTGGCGCCGTGTTGCACACCCATTCTGTGAACGGTGTTTTCTTGTCTCACCAAGAAGACATGATTCGCTTTGAAAATTTGGAGATTCTCAAAGCGTTCCCGGGCATTGATAGTCACGAAGCACACATCGATATTCCCGTGTTTCCAAATACTCAAGACATGGTCTCGTTATCGATGCAGGTGGAGACTCGAATGCAGACAGCAGGACAGGGTGTCGCGTATCTTATTGCGGGTCATGGTCTGTACACATGGGGTGCTACCCTGGAAGACTGTGTACGACACATAGAGGCGTTAGAATACTTGTTCGAATATCAAAGACTTAAGTAGGCGGGAACATTCATGAGTGTATTGAAGGTTTTTTCAGAGGATTCCCCGGGTACGGCCAAGTTTGACAGTGAGGAGCATGGCGCCATCAGCGAGAAGCTTCATCGCGTTGGGGTCCGTTTTCAACAATGGCAGGCATCGGAGCCGATTCACGCCGGCGACGACCAGGCCAAAGTGTTGCAAGCATATTCTAAGGACATCGACAAACTTGTGGACGATGAGGGCTATCAGACCGTGGATGTGATCAGTCTCAGTGCAGATCACCCGGATAAGGCGGCCATGCGGAGTAAGTTTCTGGAAGAACATACTCACAGTGAAGATGAGGTTCGATTTTTCGTGGACGGCCATGGCTTGTTTACCTTGCATATTGAGTCGGAGGTATACGAAGTTCTGTGTGAAAGAGGCGACCTTATTGGCGTGCCCGCCAATACGCGTCATTGGTTTGATATGGGTCCTAACCCAAATTTTGTAGCCATTCGGTTTTTCAATAATCCAGAAGGGTGGGTTGCCAATTTTACGGGCAGTGATATCGCCGGCCGTTTTAGCCGTTTGGACAACTAGCTGTTTCATGATATCTACGATCATTACAGACATAGAAGGGACCACGAGCTCTCTTAGTTTTGTCAAAGACACTTTGTTTCCCTACGCCAAAGCGCATCTGCCGGGATTTATTCACAAGCATAAAGCGCAACCGGCAGTTCGGGAACAGCTCATTGCCACAGCCCAGACAGCAGAACTTGATGTCGACGACGAAGAAGCCCTGTTGGCACAGCTTTTAGCCTGGATTGATGCAGATATCAAAGCAACACCACTTAAGACGCTGCAGGGTATGGTTTGGAAGAATGGTTATGAGCAGGGTCACTATCAAGCTCACATTTATGCTGATGCGAAGGCGAAGTTAGAAGAGTGGCACGCACTGGGGCTGCCCCTTTTCGTTTATTCCTCGGGATCTGTTCAGGCCCAACAACTCTTCTTCCAGTACAGCGAGTTTGCAGATATTCGTTACTTGTTTAGTGGGTATTTTGATACCACAATCGGTAACAAGCACGAGCCAGAGTCCTATGGGAAGATTATAGAAAAGGAGGGGCTAAGCGCCAGTCGGACCTTGTTTTTGTCCGATGTTGAGGTGGAGCTCGATGCGGCTGCAGCGTCAAAGATGCAAACGGCTCGACTCCTGCGAGAACAAGACTATGGCGTTACGCCGACTGATATAGATTCGAAGCACCCAGTCTTTGCCTCATTTTCAAGTATCGACTTAGCACAAATTTAATTCACCCATATCCAAAGGATCTTCAGCTTTTGATCAGATAAGTTGAAATAAAATGTAGTTTTAGCAAAACGACCCTCAATTTAAGGACACTCCAAATGAAGCTCAGATACAAAATACTAAACGGCTTGGTCGGTTTTTTCGTGTTGTCCATTGTCGTGTTGACGCTGGTGTTGAGCCATAGCTCCCCCTGCGAACCGCTTGAGGGGGATGCTGTGAAAGGGCAAACCATGCAAGCTATCGTAGGTCGCTGCTACGGATCTGCCGATATTTTGGAACTAGAGACATTGCCGCGCCCCATGGTTTCAAAAAATGAGGTGTTGGTGAAGATAAAAGCCGCGGCGGTGAATCCCCTGGATTGGCACTATATGCGTGGCTCACCCTACCTCATGCGTTTGGTATCCGGAATCGGCAAACCCAAAGATGTATCCGTTGGAGTAGATTTTTCTGGTGTGGTTGAGGCCGTGGGTGATGAGGTAACCCGCTTTTCACCGGGTGATGAAGTCTTCGGAGGCGCTTCTGGTGCATTTGCTGAATACATTGTTGTAACGGATGAGCGGGCTGTAGTGCATAAGCCGGACAGTGTTTCATTCGTTCAAGCTGCGGCGCTGCCCATTGCGGCGATTACCGCGTTGCAAGCCGTCCGAGACAAAGCCGGAGTCAAGCCTGGCGACAGGGTTTTGGTGAATGGCGCCTCGGGCGGTGTAGGAACCTATGCAGTTCAGATTGCCAAGGCTTATGGAGCTCAAGTAACCGGCGTGTGCAGTACTCGAAATGTTGAGCTGGTCCAGTCCTTAGGTGCTGACCGCGTCATTGACTACAAGAAAGCCAGCTACGCCGAGGACGAAGCGGTATACGATGTCATTATTGATATGGTGGGGAATCACTCCATGACTGCCAACAAGAACGTTTTGGTTCCAGGGGGTAAGTTAGTCATGGTGGGCGGTCCAAAGGGCAACTGGATTGCTCCTCTTATCAATCCCTTAAAAGCGATGTTCATGAAGCCGTTTGTGGATCGGGAGTTTACAACTCTGTTAGCCACCATGAATCAGCCGGACTTAACGACCCTTGGGGAACTCATGGAACAGGGCAAGTTGGTTTCAGTGATTGACCGAAGCTTTGCTTTGCGCCAGGTGCCGGCTGCCATTCGGTACTCTGAGTCTGGACGGGCGAGAGGGAAGATCATTATCGATATGCAATGATCACGACGCAAAGATTCGGTTGACGAGGCGTTAGATTCTATTGGTGGCGATTTCTTTGATGCGATCCCTATAGCTGCGGCTTACCTTCACGTCTTTCATACCGTCCAAAGTCAAGAAGTACTCACCATTGGTGTGAGACCGAATGGTTTGTATTCGATTAAGTTGATTGCCTTTTTTCCGAGTTGAACCCTTTGTAAATTTCCCAAAGTCTGTAATAATTTTTTTCTACACACAGAATATCAGCTAGTCTGTACCAGGATACTTCAAATTTAATGGAAAATAGTTTCTCCGAAATCCAAATGCTAATGCTTCACAGAAGTAGCCTCTGGTACAGGGTAAGTGGAGATCAGTCTTAAAATGCACCATTTCATGTTTCAATCGCATGGAGTGGAGAAATGTCTGTTGGGTTTCTTTGTTTGCATCTCAACACAGTAGAAAAGTTTGACAGCAATCCATCACAGCATTTTTGTAAGAAACACTGCTATTGGTTTGCTACAAGAAACAGTGTATGTGTGGTACTGGTATTTAGCAAATAAACAGATTTCAATCTGAGACTGGCTGGTTCAACTATGCATGCATTATTACAATCGAAGGTAATCGAATATTAATCAAAGCCAATTGAATATCGATCAATTCGACAATCAAAAAATATGGTTAACATCCCTGGAAAGATGTACCATTGGAAATCGGCCTTTACTTTACAACCCCATTTATAGAAGATTTTATTATCGACCACAGCATGATGAAGCTGGCATGTATTATATTGGGAATTATTCCGAGAATGAA
>JBCCFQ010000181.1:0-6889 GCA_039029655.1 Pseudomonadota bacterium
CAGACTCACTTTCCTAATCATCCCTTGTTAAGACGGCTAATTGATAACGGCTACTCAGGTTTCGCCGAGGCGGCTTTGCAAGAACGAGAGGCCTCCGGCTGGCCACCCTACAAACCCATTGCCTTACTGAGAACCAGCTCCACCAATAAGACCCATTGTTTCGACTTCTTGCTGCAGGCTAAAAGATCAGCGCAAGAACTTATCCCTAAAGGCGTGACTCTGTTGGGCCCCGCTTCGGCGCCTATGGAACGCAGAGCGGGCCGATATCGTGCCCAATTGTTGATATTGTCCAACGAGAGAGCGCCACTGCATCGTTTCTTGAAGTTGTGGATCCCCGCCCTGGCACAACATCGGTCGGTCCGGCGGGTGCGATGGTCCGTGGATGTAGACCCAATTGAATTGTTTTAATGAGCTGGCTTAAGGACCCTGATAGAATGCGCAGCCCAAGAATTCGAGACAGTCATTAGAGCATCAAAGTGAAAGCCGAACTACAGCAACTGCTTGTGGAAGCACTGGATCATGTCCTAAACGATTCAGAGGCCGAGCGCCCCCAGCCGCAAATTGAGCGAGCGCGAGATACCAAGTTTGGGGATTTCGCCTGCAACATCGCCATGATGCTGGCCAAACCATTGCGCAAGAATCCGCGAGAGATTGCTCAATCCATTATTGATGCTCTACCCGACAACTCACTCATCAACAAAGTTGAGATTGCCGGGCCTGGTTTCATTAATTTTTATCTAAGTGATCAAGCCTTCCACGAGGAAGTCTCATCCATCGTCAAACGCCGAAGCGATTACGGACAGGGTAATTTCGGCGCTGGAAAAAAGGTGTTAGTGGAGTTCGTCTCTGCGAATCCAACGGGACCTTTACATGTGGGTCACGGTCGTCATGCCGCGTATGGTGATTCCATTGCCAATTTACTGGCAGCAACCGGTCACGATGTGACCAGGGAATACTATGTAAATGACGCGGGTCGCCAAATGGACATTCTCGCAGCCAGCGTTTGGCTACGTTACTTAGAATGTCAGGGTGAACAACTGAACTTTCCACAAGGGGGATACAAAGGTCAGTACATCGTGGATATTGCAAAAGAAGTTGTCGACCTTCATTCCGACAAATTCGTGCACGCCAGCGAAAACGTTTTCGAAGGTGTCACAGAAGACGCACCCGTGGGGAACAAAGACTCTCACATCGACGGTTTAGTGGGAAACGCCAAGTCACTGTTGGGTGAAGAGAGTTACCGAGTCGTCCAACAATTCGCCCTTGATGCCATATTGTCTGATATCCGTGACGACCTTGAAGGTTTTGGTGTCAACATGGACGCCTATTATTCGGAACGACAACTGACTGAGGGCGGCAAGGTAAGAGAAGCCATTAAAAAACTGAAAAGCGATGGTTTTGTGTACGAGCATGAAGGTGCAATGTGGTTTAAAGCCACAGAGTTCGGCGACGAAAAAGATCGCGTAGTGGTTCGAAAGAATGGGCAAACCACTTATATTGCGTCCGATATCGCGTATCACTATGAAAAAAGACAGCGGGGATTCGATCTACTGCTAGATGTGCTGGGGGCCGACCACCATGGCTATATAGCGCGCACCAGAGCGGCTTTAGAAGCTATGGGTGAACCCGGTGACTCCTTGGAAGTTCAGCTGGTTCAATTCGCAGTTCTTTATCGCGGTGGCGAAAAAGTACAAATGTCCACACGTTCCGGTGAATTTGTCACCCTGAGAGAGCTACGAGAGGAAGTTGGTAACGATCCAGCACGATTCTTTTATGTGATGCGTTCCAATGAGCAGCATTTGGACTTTGATCTGGACTTAGCCAAATCCAACGAAGAAGACACACCAATCAACTATATCGGTTACGCCCATGCCCGTGCTTGCAGCCTATTGCGAAAGTTATCGAGCCGAGAATTGGTGTTTGATGAAGTTCAGGGACTCGAGCATCTTCACCGCTTGGATGCTGACAAGGAGCGAGGCTTCATGTCTACGCTGACTCGTTATCCAGAGATTGTTGAGTTAGCGGCAAGAAATCGGGCACCACAAAATGTGGTTCACTATTTGAAGGAAGTTGCCAACGAATTCCACTCTTATTATTGGGCCTACAAAATCTTGGATGACCAGGATGACGGTCGTCGAAACGCCAGACTGGTGATGTTTACCGCGGCGAAACAAGTCATAGCCAATGGGCTTGCGTTACTTGGAGTACGCGCGCCGGAGCAAATGTAGCTAATGACGCGACCTCAAAAACGAGATCGGCGAAAAAAAGATCGGCGACGAACCGGGCGCCGGAAGACCGACAAAAGCGCGCCCAACTGGGCATGGCTTTTGGTGGGGTTGGGTTTAGGTTTGCTGGTGGCCTGGGTGTTGCAGATTAGATCTGCACCAAAGCCCCAGGCCCCAACACCTCAGATTGCAGAGCAAAAAGCAGAACCCGAGAAAAGCAAGCCGCCCATCGAGCAACCCGACGAGCGGTTCGACTTTTATGACATGCTGCCTGATTTCGAGGTCGTCATCCCGGAAAAAGAGTTGGATGTTAGACGGGATGTGCCGGGCGAAACGGTAACTGATCGTGGGAGTTACATCTTACAAACTGGCTCCTTCCAGAACTTCACTGATGCAGATCGGATGAAGGCCCGTTTGGCTTTATTAGGGTTGGAATCCACAATACAAAGAGTCAGCATAGACAGCCAGACCTGGCATAGAGTACGCATAGGCCCGTTAACCGACTTGGACAAACTCAATGAGTTTAGACGCAGGCTTTGGGATGACAACATTCAATTCATTGTTGTGCGCTCACCGGAATGAGGCGACTTTGACGCGTTTTGGAGTTGGTACGCTTCTGCTGTGGTTTGCGGCAGGATGCACTTCACCAACCGTTATCGATACCCCTGAAGCAACACCCAGAACCGTCGAGACACCCATTCCAACTGTGTCTTATCGCATAAAACGAGATCCCATCACCATAGCTGCTGTTGGTGACATCATGCTGGGTACCGACTTTCCCGATAATCGGCTACCCGACGATGATGGCTTGTCGTTTCTTGACGGCGTCGTTGACATTTTGAGTGAAGCAGACGTGGTCTTCGGTAATCTTGAGGGAGTACTAATGGATGGCGGCGAGCCATTCAAAGTATGTAATAACCCATCCTTATGTTACTTGTTTCGAACACCGACACGTTACGCGCAAATATTAAAAGATGCGGGGTTTGATGTGTTGAGCTTAGCCAACAATCATGCAAGGGATTTTGGAGAAGATGGCCGGACGGCAACAATGGATGTCCTGGACCAAGTAGGTATTCTCCACTCGGGAAGAGAGGGGGATATTGCATCCTGGGAACACAATGGGATCCGTCTAGCGATGATCGCCTTCGCGCCTCATCCCGAATCTCATTCTCTGCTGGAAATCGAACAGGCGGCCGCTCTTGTCACAGACATAGCCGAGCGGCACGATGTGGTGATTGTTTCATTCCACGGTGGTGCCGAAGGTGTAGACGCGCTACATCTGACGTTTGGTGAAGAGTTTTTTTATGAACAACCCCGTGGTGATCTTGTGAGATTCTCTCGGGCAGTTATTGACGCTGGCGCCGACCTAGTCTTCGGACACGGGCCCCATGTGGTTCGCGCTATTGAGGTGTACAAACAAAGAGTCATTGCCTATTCCCTGGGTAACTTCGCCACGTATTACGGGATTAGTGTCGCCGGAATCAAAGGCCAGGCACCCATACTCTCCGTCACCGTTGATCAAGATGGACAATTCTTAAGCGGCAATATCGATTCCACTATCCAAATAAGGCCCAACGGTCCAACCGTGGACAGCAAACATCGAGCCTACCTACTTATGCGAGACCTGAGCCACACCGACCTGGGAGAAAAAGCCCCGTTGTTTGATGATGATAATCATCAGATTAGGCCCAGAATAAAGCAATAGTGCAAAGCAAAACGTCCGCATCGGACACTTCGGACACATCTCTTTTCCATACGAATTGTTCTAAAATAACGTTTAAGTTTCTGCAACGTAAACTCGCAAAAGTGCATCTTATATAGATCGTACCTGGCGCTTTTCAGCGTATCGAGTAGTCAATCTAGTCCAACAAAAACTCAGGCGAAAATGGCCTTACCTTAAGGAGACATAATGGACAGGCGCAATTTCATTCAACTAACTGGGCTTGGCGTAGGCGCTTTTGCCTTGCCGCTGTCCGGACGTGTAATCGCAGCGGACGAACTGCTGGCTCCCTCGGAACTAAAACAAAGACAAGTGCTCGCTGAGGCAGCGCTTGCGGCAGCTAAAAAAGCGGGGGCCTCTTATGCGGATGCAAGAATCGGTCGCTATCTAAATCAGTTTGTTGTGACTCGGGAAATGAAAGTCCAAAACATAGTCAACACCGAGTCTGTGGGTGTTGGCATCCGAGTCATAGCCAATGGCACATGGGGGTTTGCTGCGACTAGCGACATGACGCCCAAGAAGATTGCGGAAGCGGCGGTCAATGCCGTTGCTATAGCCAAAGCGAATTCTAAGTATCAAACCGAACCGGTCACCCTTGCGCCTAACAAGGGGCTCGGAGAAGTAAGCTGGAAGACTCCGATCAAGAAAAATGCCATGGAAGTCCCAATTAAGGACAAGGTGGATATCTTAATGGAGGTCAACAAAACAGCCTTGGACAACGGCGCAAGTTTTGTGAATTCGATTTTCTATTTAGTAAATGAGCAAAAGTACTTTGCATCCACCGATGGCTCTTACATAGATCAAGACGTGCATCGCGCCTGGGCACCGATGTTTGTCACGGCGGTAGATAAAGAGACCGGCAAGTTCAAAACTCGAAATGGACTAGGTCAGCCTGTCGGCATGGGCTGGGAATATCTTGATGGAAATGACAAAGACAAGGTCTCTGGTGTTACAACACGATATGGACAGTCTTATGACATGGTGGAAGACGCCCGCTTGGCCGCACAGCAAGCTAAGCTCAAGCTAACGGCACCCTCGGTAAAACCGGGCAAATATGACCTGGTATTGGATCCCAGCCACCTTTACCTGACGATTCATGAATCCGTGGGTCATCCCTTAGAACTTGACCGAGTCCTAGGCTATGAAGCCAACTATGCTGGAACCAGTTTCGCCACTTTGGATAAGTGGGAAACCAAGGAATTTAATTATGGCTCGGATATTGTCAACTTGTTTGCCGATAAGACGCAGGCGGGTTCACTTGGCGCCGTGGGATATGACGACGAAGGCGTTCCAACAAAACGTTGGGATCTGGTAAAGGATGGAATTTTAGTTAACTACCAGGCCACTCGTGATCAAGTGCACATCTTGGGCGAAAAAGAATCTCACGGTTGCTGCTATGCCGACAGCTGGAGCAACGTGCAGTTTCAAAGAATGCCCAATGTGTCTTTGGCACCAGGAAAAGAAAAGTACTCCGCCGATGACATGATTAAGGACGTTGAGGACGGTATTTATATTGTCGGCGCTGGATCGTATTCCATTGATCAGCAGCGTTACAACTTCCAGTTTGGTGGACAGCTATTTTATGAAATCAAAGATGGGGAAATTACTCAGCAAATCGAGGATGTTGCCTATCAATCCAACACTCAAGAATTTTGGAATTCTTGCTCAAAAATCTGTGATGAAAGTGACTATCGCCTAGGTGGCTCTTTCTTTGACGGAAAGGGACAGCCTCCTCAAATCAGCGCCGTTTCTCATGGCAGTTCGACCGCGCGATTTGACGGAGTCAATGTCATCAATACGGCTCGCAAGATCGGCTAGCCCATAGCACAGAAATCAACAGAGGATAAGTCATGGCAGTTTTGAGCAACGAAGAGTCAAAAGCGATTCTCACAAAAGTAATGAAGTTATCGAAGGCCGATGCATGCGAGGCTAATCTCACGGGAAATGCTGGTGGAAACATCCGTTATGCTAGAAATTCGGTTTCCACAGCCGGTATCGTCAGCGATGCATCGCTGGTTGTGCAATCCAACTTTGGCAAAAAAGTCGGTACCGCCACAATCAACGAGTTTGATGAAGCATCATTGGAAAAAGTGGTGCGGCGGGCAGAGGAAATGGCTCAGCTCTCTCCAGAGAGTCCCGAGTTTATGCCTCCCCTGAAGCAGCAGAAGTACAAAAAGGTCAACGGCTTTGTAAAATCCACGGCCAACGTGACGCCGGAACAAAGAGCCGCGGCTGCCGCCGGCAGTATAGGACCAAGCGAAAAGGCAGATACCACGGCGGCTGGCTACCTAACCGATTCGGCAAACTCACAGGCAATGATGAATACCGAAGGTCTATATGCCTACTACACCGACACAAATACCAATTTCACGGTCACGGTGCGAACCAACGATGCAACCGGTTCGGGATGGGCTTCCAGGGACTTCAATGATGTTAGTAAACTCGACACAACCCAAGTCTCTAACATTGCTATTGATAAAGCATTGAGCTCACGCAAGGCACGGGCACTGGAGCCGGGTAAATATACGGTGATACTGGAGCCTGACGCAGCGGCAAATTTTATGGGCCAAATGTTTTTTGCTATGGGCGCAAGACAGGCAGACGAAGGTCGGAGCTTTATGTCCAAGACCGGTGGCGGAAACAAGATTGGGGAGCAAATGTTTGATGAAAGAGTCAACATCTACTCTGACCCCGGTCATCCTGATGTACCCGTAGCACCCTGGGATCAGTCAGGCCAAGCACTGGATAAGCTGAGTATAGTGAACAAGGGTGCGGTAAAGAATCTCTTTTATTCTCGCTATTGGGCCGAAGAGAAGGACAAGGAGCCCGTCCCTCAGCCTAACAATCTGATCTTTGGCCCAATAGCGAGAATAAAAGAGATTCTTTACCGCACCCTTGTTCACTATACTCAGCTTATCCAGTGCTTGGCCTGACTGATCCCAGG
>JBCCFQ010000182.1:0-6856 GCA_039029655.1 Pseudomonadota bacterium
GTCCTCATCGTCATCGTCTTCATCGTCGCCGTTGTCCCCGAGCTCCCCCTTGGGATGGCTCTAGCGGTATCTGAATACTGAAAACGATAGTCTATCGAGTATTGCCCCATCCCGCCAGAGCCATTTGCCATGTAATCTGCGATGTCCATGGCCCAAGCCACTACATCACCCTAGCTAGTGGGAGGCAGAATGACCTGATCGATCACGTGTATGACACCATTGCTTGCACGTACATCGGCCTTAACGACATTCGCTTGGTTGATACGCACTCCGGAGGCGTCGGATCTCAATGCAATGTTTTCGCCCTGGAGACTTGCTACTGCACCCTTCTTTGGCACGTCTTCGGCCATTACTGAGCCTGAGACCACGTGGTACAGCAGAATACTCTTAAGCTGATCTTTATTTTCCGGTCTTAGCAAAGAAGCCAAAGTACCCTCGGGCAACGCGGCAAAAGCCTCGTCTGTTGGAGCAAAGACCGTAAGAGGACCATCCCCCTTTAAGGCATCAACCAAACCTGCCGCTTTCGCTGCGGTAACTAGGGTGTTAAACATTCCCGCGCTGGCCGCTACTTCAACGATGTCTTTAGTCGGCGCGCTATGCTTGGACTTATGACCACCAGCATGGACGCTGGTTACGAAGAGAGTTGAGACTACCCACACTACTATAATACTGACTAACTGTTTCATTTAATTAACTCCGATAAGAAAAACTATGTTGAGTGGGTACCCAAGCAGGATTTCGCCATGTTGTGCCAATTGGATTCAACCTTTTTTTTGGTGCAAGCTAAGAAGTTATAGATCGAACGACAAAGCCTTCACGTAAGGTCTACATCATGCTCTTTTAAGGAGATAAGGAATGCTAAAGCTAATTCTTGCAAACAAAAATTATTCGTCGTGGTCAATGCGAGCATGGCTATTCCTTAAGGAGAGCGGCCTGGATTTTGAAGAGAAGGTTATTGGCTTATTCACAGAACAATGGAATAAAGAAATTCGAAACTTCAATCCAATAGGTAAAGCGCCCGCTTTGGTCCTGGGTGACGGCACGCGCATTTGGGATTCGCTGGCAATAATTGGGTATCTACAACAAACCGATCCGAAGGCAATGCAATTTCCAGACGATCCGAAAACACGCGCATTAGCCTGGTCGTTGACCGCCGAGATGCATTCGGGATTCCTTGGCATTCGAAACCAACTGCCAATGAATCTCAAACAACGGGTTGATTGCCCGAACCTAGATCCAGACACCGAAACTCAAATCCAACGAATCAAGCAGATTTGGACCGATTGTTTGGATACCTTCGGTGGACCTTGGCTGCTGGGAGACTTCTCTGTTGTCGATATCATGTATGCGCCTGTGGTGACGCGATTTCACACCTACAAGATAGAAGTAACAAAAACACAACAGGACTATATGGATCGCATCCGCCAAAGGGCGTCTGTGCAGGAATGGACCGAAGCGGCATTGGTTGAAACGGAGACTTTATACTACTTCGACAACCTACTGCCCATTGAAGAGGCGCCTATCACACCAGGCTAGTTGGCAAGAAACAATGAATTCGTCGCCTTGGGATTGTTTAAGACCATCTAATCAACAAACCGACGAGCGTTCAAAAACAAATTCATCCAAGGCCCATCATCTCCCCAGTCGGAAGGGCACCACGAGTATTGAACACTGCGGAAAACCCGCTCTGGGTGAGGCATCATGATGGTGAACCGACCACTCTCGTCGCATACAGCCGTGATACCTCTAGGAGAGCCATTGGGGTTTTTCGGGTAACACTCTGTCACTGCACCAAAATTGTCTACGTATCTCGCAGCAACACTATGGCTTTGCTCAATATCGTTCAGGTGCTGGGAGTCTCGAAACTCAGCACGACCTTCACCATGGGCTACGGCAATGGGAAAACGCATGCCCGTCATGCCGTCAAAAAACAACGAGGGTGATTGCTGAACCTCCATCATGACCAATCTTGCTTCAAATTGCTCAGACTTGTTTCTTACAAAACGCGGCCAGCGACTGGCGCCGGGAATAATGTCCTTTAGAGCAGACATCATTTGACAACCGTTGCACACACCAAGTGCAAACGTATCCGGGCGAGCGAAAAACGCTTGGAACGCTTCTTTGGCCATTTCGTTGAACAAAATCGACTTGGCCCAACCTTCACCGGCACCCAAAACATCGCCATAGGAGAACCCACCACAAGCAGCCAACCCCTTGAAGTCCGCCAGGGACACGCGGCTGCTAAGTAAATCACTCATGTGAACGTCGTGGGTATCAAAACCCGCACGGTCAAAAGCCGCTGCCATCTCTACCTGCCCGTTCACCCCCTGCTCCCGAAGTATCGCTATGGGTGGTCGCTGGGATAGATACTTTGGTACCTCAACGGTTGTCCAGGAAGATGCGGCTAAACCTGGGTCGTTATAGTTACCCAAATCTTGAAACTCCTGATCAGCACACTCTGGGTTGTCTCGTATTCGCTGTATGCGAAAGCTGGTCTCCGCCCAAACTTCGTGTAGCTCTGCCACTGGGTGGTCAATCAAAACTTGGTCCCCACAGCGAATGGACACTTGGGCCGTGGTCTGTGGCAAACCGATTTCGAACACAACGGGCGCCAAACCCTTTTCCGTAGCAATACCCAAAACAACGTCGAGGTCGTCTCGGCGAACTTGCAGGACAGCCCCTAGCTCCTCGGCAAAAAGTAATGCGTGTGGATCGACAGTGTCGGGCAGGCTTGAAAGATCTATCCTAAGGCCCATGTGAGAAGCAAAAGCCATCTCAAGTAGAGTCACCAGCAAACCACCATCGGATCGATCGTGATAGGCCAACAATAAATCAGATGCAATTAACTGCTGAACCAGAGCGAAAAAATCCACCAACTGTTGTGGCTGCTCCAGATCCGGAGACTCACCTCCTAGGACATTGTAAACCTGTGCAAGGGCTGATCCACCCAAACGATAAGCCCCATTGCCAAGATCCACATACAACAAAACAGAGTCCGCTTTCTCGCACAACTGAGGTGTTACACTTTTTCTAACATCTCCCACCGGGGCGAATGCAGAAACAATTAGGGACAAAGGTGCGACAACGGATTTGTCTTCCCACCGCGTTTGCAGCGATAGGGAATCCTTACCGACGGGTATAGCAATACCGAGTCTTGGACAAAGCTCCTGGGCCACCGCCTCTACCGTAGCGTACAAATTCGAGTCCTCTCCAGGTGCACCTGAGGCAGCCATCCAATTGGCGGACAACTTGATGGCGGAGGTGTCCCCAACATCGGTGCAGGCCAAATTAGTGACCGCTTCTCCAATGGCCAAGCGCCCCGAGGCCGGTGCGTTGGTGACCGCCACTGGGGTACGCTCCCCCATGGCCATGACCTCGCCGCTAAAGTTGTCAAAACTGGAGGTGGTAACCGCTGCGTCAGCCACAGGTACTTGCCAAGGTCCCACCATCTGATCTCTTGAGACTAATCCGGTTACCGTTCGATCACCTATAGTGATCAAGAAGGACTTGCTGGCCACTGACGGCAAACGCAACACTCGGGTAACAGAGTCTTCCATGGACAAGTCGGACAACTGTAAGTCCTCAGCCTTGCAGCTGGCAGACTCCACGTCCATCAATAGTTTTGGCGTCTCGCCGAGCAAAACTTCCATGGAGATATCCACGGGGTTATCGTCAAAGTATTTATCGCTAAGAGTCAGCCGACGTTCTTCCGTGACTTCTCCTATGACCGCAAAAGGACAACGCTCTCGCTGACAAATAGCCTCAAACTCAGCGAGTCGCTCCTCGGCTAGGATGAGAACATAACGTTCCTGGGCTTCGTTACACCAAATCTCCATGGGGGACATACCAGGTTCCGCATTGTCCACCCTGCGCAATTCAAAGTTGCCACCCAATTTGCTGTGGTCCACTGACTCGGGCACAGCATTGGACAAGCCCCCGGCACCAATGTCGTGGATAAGAAGAATGGGATTGTCGCTGTGTTGCCAACATCGGTCTATGACTTCTTGGGCACGCCGCTGTATCTCTGGGTTACCCCGCTGCACGGAGGCAAAGTCCAAATCAGCGCTGCTGCTTCCGCTGGCCATCGAAGATGCTGCCCCACCTCCCAAACCAATGAGCATGGCGGGCCCACCCAGCACCACCACTTTTGCACCGGCTGGGACATCGGCTTTTAAAACATCCTGTGGCCGAATGTTGCCCATGCCACCGGCAATCATGATGGGCTTGTGATACCCCCTAGCTAATGTGGGATTTTGGATATGCTCGAATGTCCTAAAGTAACCGAGCAAATTCGGTCGCCCAAACTCATTGTTGAATGCTGCACCACCGATGGGGCCTTCCAACATGATGTCTAAGGCAGACACAATTCGATCTGGTCGACCTAAGGTCTGTTCCCAGGGCTGCTGAAAATCTGGAATCATCAAGTTAGACACTGAAAAACCAGTCAGGCCAGCTTTGGGCTTAGCGCCTTTGCCTGTCGCACCTTCGTCCCGAATTTCACCCCCTGACCCTGTGGCCGCACCCGGAAATGGTGAAATAGCCGTGGGGTGGTTATGGGTTTCCACTTTCATCAGGATGTGAATGTCTTCGTTGTGATAGGCGTAACGTCCGTCTGAATCCGGGAAAAAACGGCCACCCTGATGACCCGACATCACCGCTGCATTGTCGGAATAGGCGGACAACACACCATCCGGATTGCTCCGATGGGTGTGCTTAATCATGGAAAACAAACTTTTATCCTTTTTCGTTCCGTCGATGACCCAATCGGCATTGAAAATCTTGTGGCGGCAATGCTCGCTGTTGGCCTGAGCAAACATCATCAGTTCCACATCCGTTGGGTTGCGGCCTAAGCTCGAAAAGTTCTCATAAAGGTACTGGATTTCGGAGGCCGCAAGTGCGAGACCAAGATCGGTGTTGGCATTGTTCAGTGCAGTCAAACCGCCTTCTAAAATATCCACGGTGGTCAGTGGTCGCGGTGATTGAGTCTCAAATAAACCCTCCACGTCCGTGGCGGCAAACACCACCGACTCCGTCATACGATCGTGCAGGACACTGGCTACTCTTTGCATCTGCTCATCGCTAACCTCTTCCCTAAAGCCAAGCCCATAGACAATACCTCGCTCGACACGAGATACACTGCGCAACCCGCACACATGAGCAATGTCCGTCGCCTTGCTTGACCAGGGAGATATTGTGCCAAATCGAGGCACCACCCAAAGTCGAGTGCTTTCATGGACTGAATCATCTTGTGTTTTTGGCCCATAGCTTAGGAGACTTTTAAGGGTCTCAGTCTCTTTCGGACTCAAAGTTACCGACGAATGAACAAAATGCTCAAAACGAGCAGTCAGCGATGACAAGGTTGGAACTTGCTGTTGAATAGTCTCAACGAGCTTTTCTAGTCGAAAAGTCGACAGCGCCGGGGCGCCTTGTAGGTGGAGCATTTGGGTTGTCAGCCTTAATTTTTAGGCAGGATTAAGTGCGCGGGTATTATTGGCCTAGCTTTGTTTGTAGTCAATTGTGCTACTCAATGGTCCACCACTGAGACTCCACGTCTTGATCCACAGCCACCACAGAGCTGGGATCTGCCTCTAACACCCGGGCCAGGGCGGTCTGTGCCAAAGTCCGAGTATTATTTTTTTCGCTGATGTGCACGGCTAAGACATGTTGCATATGATCGTGGTGCACTTTCTTAAGCATAGACGCCGCTTGGTCATTGTTAAGATGCCCCCAACGTCCCGCAACTCGCTGCTTCAAAGATTGAGGATAGGGACCTTTGGATAGCAAATCGAGATCGTGGTTGCATTCCAACACCAATGCGTCCAACCTGGAAAACGAATCCACCATGTGGGGTGTAACATGGCCCACATCTGTGAGAATCCCGAGACTCTTGCTCTGACGCCGAAAAACAAATTGGCACGGCTCGCGAGCATCATGGGGCACAGGGACCGGAGTTACCTCCACATCTGCCAGTGAAAAACGCCGATGACAGTTGAATACATGTAGATTGGGTATGTCCTTATCTTTTGCCGCACTGTAAGTACCCGAGGTCATCCACACAGGCACGCGGTAACGGCGAGCGAAGGGTGCGACGCCGCTGATATGGTCTGAATGTTCATGGGTAACCAGTACCGCGGTCACATCACTGGCACGACGACCTAAGCGGCGTAACCGTTTCTCGGTCTCTTTCAATGAAAAACCGCAGTCCAGCATAATCAGACCCTGGTCGGTCTCGACGAGCGCACAATTGCCTCGACTGCCGCTACCCAGGTAAACGAATTTCACTTAAGTCTGAGGCTGGTTAAGATGTGGGATTAGAATCACCGGGTGAGTACATCGGCACAGGAAATTGCGTCACATTCCCTTCGACGCTGGAGATTTTGCTAATGCCTTGTTTTTCCACCTCGTCGATTCGAAGGACAGCATGCATGGGGATATAGGTCCGTTTTACACCTTGAAACTCCGACTTGATTTTCTCCTCGGATGGATCGACAACAACCATGGTCCGCTCACCGAATATCAACTCTTCGACTTCTACGAATCCAAATAGGCCACCGTGACTGACGCTACGTGCGTAAATCTCATAAACCTTGCCTTGATTCATGAAGACCACTTTAAAGATGTGCTTTGATGCCATAGAACAAACCTTCACAACCGTAACTAAATTGTGGCATCAGCGAGTCGAAGTCTCAACACCGCCACGCCGGAACGTTACAATATTGGCGCAAAAGGGGAGAAATCATGAAACTCAAACTTAGCCTGTGGGTTGTTGGTTTGGTGTTTGGCGCAAACCTCGCCCTGGCCGACGAAAAAAGCGTCGCTTTTGTGGGCGGTATGTTGTTAGACGGCTATGAGGCAC
>JBCCFQ010000183.1:0-6843 GCA_039029655.1 Pseudomonadota bacterium
AGCCGGAACAGAATCCACCCCGTCGCATAAAGTTCTTCCCGCCGGATGAGACAGGTTGGGATTGGGCATCTGAAATGTCTTTTGATGAGGGCAAAACCTGGATACCCGTGTACAAGATCAGAGCAACGCCCTATCAATCGGAAGACGAATAACAGCATCTATTCACACTACAGAGACGAACCGTGCTTGGAGGTGATAGTGAATGGAACATGCTGCTCTTCGGCTGGTTTTTGCGGCCAACATTGCGGTCGCGAGTGTAGCTGGATTTCTTAGTCTGTCTTGGCCAGTTTAGGTTTAGTGTCGTTGTAGCCTCGCTCATCGGATTGTTCCGACCATCGCAGATGATAGGCTTGTTGATACTGCAACTTATTTGCAAGAGCCTTTGGCTGATGGCCTTTGTGCTGCCGTTACTTTTGAGCGGTCGGGTAAGTGAAATTCCAACGGGTTTGAGTGTCTTTTTTCTGATCTGGGTTCTTGCGCTTGTTCTAGTCTCGCCATGGCCCCGACTGTTTTTGGGAGTTAGAACATGAGTCTAGTCACTCCGGTTTATGGAGCCATCATTTGTCTGCTTTTCGTATTCCTTAGCGTTCGAACACTCCTGTTACGTCGCAGGCTTGGCGTTGGCGTTGGTGACGGAGGTCACCCGGTGCTTACGCGAGCAATGCGTGCTCACGGAAACTGTGCAGAGTATGTCCCAATCGCATTGTTGTTAGTGTTCTTCCTAGAGCTTAATGGCGGGACCAGTTGGTGGATTCATATTTTATGCTTGCTTTTAATCCTCGGTAGGCTTTCCCATGCCTTTGGTATTAGCCAGTTATCGGAAAACTATGCTTTTCGGGTTTTTGGTATGGCCACGACCTTCACTGTAATGATTTCGGCAAGCCTGAGAATCCTGAGCCTCGCGCTATTCTAAGACTCGTTGGAACACAATCGGATGTTCCCTAACGTCGTCTCCATTCCTCATGACGATAAACGCGTCAATGTGATTTTCATTGCGTTTGTAAAAACTAATACCTCCAAAATGCAGCGCGTCTTTTTTAAGCTTAACCAGCTTGAAATGAACAAAGTCCTCTTTTTCTTCCCAGGCAGAAAAGTCCTCGTTAAAATGCTTTACCTTAAGATTGAGTGTATCGTTCTCTTCAGTTAGCAAAAGCAACTCATAGAAAGCGATGCCTTCGTCGGAAAACAACTTAAACATACCCACCATGGTTCCGGCGCTGGGTGGATTCCAGGTTTCCTCAAATCGCTGTCCAAAGGCTGTGCCAGCCCAGCTGCCCACCAACCAACTGGCATCTTGCAACGTGGCTTTTGGTCTGACTTCTCCATCAGATAGTCGAAACGTGTTTTCTGTATGGGGTTCGGATGCTTCACTGGAAAAAAGTGGGCAGAGGCTGAAGACTAAGCAATACCAAATCGTTCTTAACATGTGATTTCTCCCATTTTTTACGCTTTCTTGTAGGACGTTTCGCAGCCGCCATTTTGGACACAAGTGATGCTCAGACGGCTAGTTTTTGCCTCAACCACTCATGAAAATCCCATAACCTATATTCCTGAGGGACCAATACGCCCTGTTGGTGAGCATCGTTTTGAATGCCTAACTGATTGAGTTCGCATACAGTTTGATCTTGATCTAACACGGTTTCTGACAGGGCGAAGGCGGCCTCCATCATCTGAAAATCGCCAAGCGCTTGCTCTGGTGCCACCAACCAATCTACCTCCAATCGTGTTTGCGTGGGATCGATGGGAACGATCCGCACACATCGAACATAGTCTCTGTGGGCAGCTATATACATACTTCCGGTTATGGGCATAAAAACTACACCTAACCTTTTGTCTTCTTCACTCAGTCCCTGAAGTTCCATTAGTCGGGATTGCCCATCTGAAGTCCAGGTGACAGCACCCGCCGCCATTCGGCCTCGGCCTTCGTCTCCAGGCCAAGCGGGCGTCCAGCCGGGTAGAATGGATTCGTCAAATATTCCTTGTTTGTAAGCGGGCATAAGGCGACAGAGTTCCGGATGGATGCCTGGACAGTGATAGCACTCTAAGTAGTTTTCCCAGAAGATTTTCCAGTTACAGGATAGTGAGTAAGCCTTTCTTCTTGCGGATATCAGCGTTTCCAATGGCCAATTGGCAATATTGTCTTTCTCCTTTCCCAGGTGCTCTGACAAGGTTGTGTCAGGTTCGTCTTCAAGATTAACAAAGATGAATCCCTTCCAAAGTTCCAAGTTGACTGGATAGAGAGAAAACTCTGCCAGATTGAAATCTTCACACGGTAACTTGCCTGGCGTGTTCTTAAGGTCGCCGTCCAGATCATAGGTCCACCTGTGGTACGGGCAGATTATTCGACCATTAGGGAAGTGACCCGCGGATTTGGAGCAAAGAATGGAACCTCTATGTCGGCACGTGTTGTAGTAGGCTTTGACAGAATCGCTTTTTGTTATAACCAGAGTTTGACCGCCAATGTTGCAGGTGAAGTAATCGCCATGATGCGGAACAGCAGAGACGTGGCCAACACAAACCCAATCCTTGCGCCAGATCTTAGCCACTTCCTTATCGAAATGAGCTTTTTCGTAATACCAGCTGCTCGGGAGTGTGCGCTTGGTTTCCGTCAATAAACCCATGGTGTTCGGCTCTAAGATTTGTTTAGTATGCTATACCAATTCGTCATATTGGTTTGACAAAAACTACAGGTCATCCAAAAACGGCCCTTAGAGGTTCACAAAGTGAAAAAAGCAATCTCAACCTTAAGTGTGTTTTGCCTCTTTTCCGCGGCATACGCTCAAAGCCCAGAAATGGAAAAACTCAGCTGGTTAATCGGTGCCTGGGAATACAAAGATCAGCAGGTAGACGGTGAATATGTGGACGCGGGTAAACGCGTTTGTGCTTTTGCTTTAATGGATAGCTACATAGTCTGCGAGTCCACAGGGGTTACCAATAGCGGCAAAGAAAGAAATTATCTGATGCAGTTTAACTACAACGGGCTGGATGAGCGCTATGAGATAAACGATATCTTTTCGGATTATACTAGAAAGTTGTTGTACCGAGCGACGTGGAGTGAGGATGGTTATACCTTAGAGTTAGAAACCAACACCTGGTCAGCGGATGGGATGGTTCGACTAAGTACCGCCACCGTGACCTACAATGGCAAGAATCAATTTGTCTGGGAAATAAGTTCGGTGAACAAGAGTACCGGTGAGGTAACACGATTTAGGGATGAATCAAATCGAGTTGATTCCAGCCATTAGTGAACATGATTGTCCCTTTTGCTGTGACCATGAATAATATGAAACAGAGAACCCGCCACGAATCCTTCCAACCAAGCTTCTTGAGTGTGATTAAGCCAGTGGGGCATCCATTGGCCACCGAAAAAGCCTATACAGGTGACTGCCGCCAATAGCAGAATTATCGCCCAGCCCCCACGACTATTTGGCGCTAGCATAAAGACCGCTAACCCCACGGGAACCCGGTGAGCAGCAACGGCGATTCCAAGGTGCTCTGGGTCTGGAGCTATGGCAACGGCAGCACTCTCGATGAGCACATGAATCAAAACGCCGGCAACCAAGACACTATCGGCACCAAAGTTCATACGTCCGATTCGATGAAGTATTAGAGGCAGCAGAAAACCGGCGAAAACAAACACCAATGTCAGCCAACCACCGTGCACATAGGCTTCCGGCACAATGAACAATAGAGTAAGCGTGCCGATGAGGATGAGCGCAGTCAGATTGATCAAAGCTTCGGCCCGGGTATAGCGTCGCGCTAGCTGAGTCACGGCGGGACCCACTAACAAAGTAGCGACGAGTAAGGCGAGTAATTCGAGCTTCATTTCAACCGTTGCTTGACCACTGGAGGACCGAGGAGGTGTCGTACGATAATCCCGTCCAGCACGCATCACAAGTCCAATGGGAGATTTGAGCAGTCACGAGAGAAACGCAATGCGAAATTGCCCGGTGCCAGCGGCGCGAATGGTTTGCGTGTATCCTATGCTCATCGAACGGGTCGCCGCGGGGAACGCATGTTTGCAACTATCGCTGTAACAGGTAGATTCCAGCCCTTTCATATTGATCATCTTGATCTTGTGGTGCACGGCTTAACCTTGGCTGAGCGGGTCATTATTGGTATTACGAACCCCGACCCTCGTTCATTTGTAGCGCTTCCTGAAAATGACCACAGACACCTGACCGGCGCCAACCCTTTCACCTACTACGAACGACATGAAATTGTCTGCGCTTCATTCGAGGCTGCGGACATATCTAATGATAAGTACACTATTGTCCCCTTTCCCATTGATGTACCCGAGGTGTGGACCAGTTATATTCCTCAGAGCGTGCCTCAGTTGGTGCGTTGCTATTCCGTATGGGAGGAGGAAAAGGTACGCCGTTTTCGTGACGCTGGTTATGAAACGGTTGTTATTCATGGTAATCCGTCTACCAAAATATCAGGCACTGACATTCGGGTTGCCATGGAGGCGGGAGAATCCTGGCAGCAATGGATATGTCCAGGTGGACTGAAGGTACTGAGGGAGTATTCCAATGAGGATCTGGCCGCACGGGTTTCGCGAAAGTAGTGTTGCAAGACGACCGCACGCCTATGCTATTGGTAATCCTCGATGGCTTAGGTGATCGTCAATCATCAGGCCTACAGGGTATGACCCCATGCGAGGCCGCCCAAACACAAGTCTTAGATCAACTGGCTATTGCAGGTCAAAGTGGCGTGCTCATTCCCTTTGGGCTAGGTCAATCCACGTCTAGCGAAACCTCTCATTGGTCTCTGTTTGGTTTTGAGGATATTCCGTTTGTGGGTAGGGCGGCTTTGGAAGGAGCCGGAGTTGGCCACACTCTGCCAGAAAATACACCTATGTTTCATTTGGCCCTAAGACAGGGCTTGGTGAAGAAGGAGGGTATTTATTTGGGGTCACGGGCAAGGCGTAGCAATGATGACGCTGACGCCAGAGACTTATTTTCAGCGATAGATGGACAGGACATCGAAGGCGTGAGATTTCGTCAGTTGCCTTTGCGTACTGGCGAATGTGTCTTGATCGCAGAGAATGCTGTTAGCCGAGACGTTTCGGATTCGGATGCATTGTTTGACCATGTCCATCCGTGGATGCGGCCGGTTGCACTAACTGGTGCGCCAAGTGGTGCGAAAACATTCGCCAGTATTTTAGAGCGGTGGCTTTTGATGAGTCATACCCTACTCAACAATCACCCTATTAATGAGCGTCGTGAAGCCAAGGGACAAACTGTGCTGAACGTACCGGTGACCAAGTGGGCGAGCTTCATCGATCCTGGTATGCCAGACTTCGAAACCCACGCTGGGGTAGCCGGTGCGGCGGTCACAGATGCAGCGCTGTATCGTGGATTCGCCAGTTTGTTGGACATGAAGAGTATTGACATTCCCTATGACAGGGGTGATCCCAAGGGTGACATGGAGCGGCGCATAGAAGCGGCAACCTCTTTACTTCAGACATCTGATTTTGTTCATGTCCACGTGAAGGCTACGGATGAAGCAGGGCATGCGAAAGATCCCAAATTCAAACGAGACATCATTGAACAAACAGTGGCTGGTTTGCACCAATTAGAAGAGTTGTCGAAAGACACGGTGGTCGCAGTTACGGGTGACCACGCCACGCCATCTACCGGAAGTCTGCTCCATAGCGGCGACCCAACCCCATTCGTGATCGCAGGTCCTGATGTTGATAGAGACCAGGTGGAGTGTTTTGGTGAACGCTACAGTGCTCAGGGGATGCTTGGACGACTAAGAGCCAAGGACGTTTTGCCCGTGATGGCGGGGTTTGCCAATCGACCGTTTTTCAGAGGACATCAACCGGGACCCTATCGCACCATTGCATTGCCCAATAACCCGGAACCCATGACTGTTCCGGTCAGTAGGAGAGATTTGTGAGCACTGACACCTTAAGTCCACTGGATGCCGAGCTTAGACCGCCAAGGCATCTGGGGCCTGTCCTAGAAAAAATAGAGTCGTTGTATCGGGATGAGGTTGCGCCGAGAAACGCCGCTTTGAGTCATCGCCTGTCTGACGAAGCCCAGTACCTAGACAGTGATGGCAAGTTGCATCCAGAGATACTAGCCGCGCGCCGAGAGATTATGGCCGCCGCGGGTGCCAAAGGCGTTTACAGTGCACACTTGCCAGATCATCTAGGGGGTGGCGGGCTTGGACGCGAGGACATGATTTATGTAGAAGAAAAGGTTTACGGTTATGGTTGTAAGCTCAATCCTGCCTTATTGTCATGGTCTGAAGGCGCCACGCCTCGATTGTTGTATTGTCACGATCATCAACGAGAGCAGTTTGTCGACCCCTTGGTGTTGGGTCAAAAGACCAGTCTTCACGGAGTCACAGAAGCCTCTGCAGGATCCAACCTTTTCGACATGAAGACTCATGCCACAAAAAAGGGGAAGGATTGGGTGTTGAGTGGTGCGAAGCATTACATCACCAATGCTTTTGATGCCGATGTTGCCCAAATTTTGGCGGTGACGGATCCTGGTGCTGGCCGCAAGACATTCACATACTTCATGCTTGATACCAAGGAGTACCTTAATAAGGGCTACCGTACCGGCGCGGTGTACCAAACTATGTTTGGAGACGGGATCGACACAGCAACACAGCAACACAGCAACATCGACACCTTGGACGCCCCACACGGTGGACATATACATCCACACGTCCACAATACAGTGTGGATAAATAAAGTGTGGATACATACATATCCACACTTTTCATTGTGATTCACAGCTTCGCGCAATTTCCGCTTGCTGACGTCAGCTTCCGAGTCAGCTTCCTGTTGACTTCGTATTTCTTTTTTGACTTTTTTCCAGCTTTCAG
>JBCCFQ010000184.1:0-6843 GCA_039029655.1 Pseudomonadota bacterium
CACCATGTGGAAATATGTAGAGCATAGCTCCGGTGAAGTTGAGCTCTACAATCTGGACCAAGACCCCAAAGAGTTAGAAAGCCTGCATTTATCGGACCAGCATGAAGGTCTATTGGCTACCTTAAGCGAAAAAACCGCTCAGAAAAAGGGGATCGCCATCATTACCGACCAGGCACCCTCAGCTACGCTGAATCAACCCTATACATTTGGTCCACAGGCTTGGGGCGGCACACCACCCTACTCCTGGAAAATCCTCGATGGCAGCCTGCCTCCAGGGTTAACGCTTCAGCCTGGTGGACGCGTTGTCGGTACACCAGTAAGCACTGGCACCTTTAGCGTCACCCTCGAAGTAAACGGACAACGTACGCTTCCTCACAAACCGCAAAAGGAATACTTCCGGCGGGTCTACGACATCGAGGTACAACCATCAGGCACGTAACAATTGCACCCGCGGCTTGTGGGAATATGCTCAAACAGCATGCCTTCCCTCCACATACTCTCAGAGCCGCAATCTCAAGGCCCTCAGCTTCGAGGGCCTTTTTTAAAAACGCCAACCATTGTCCCTGGCGTAGCGCGCAAAGGAAGCTATGGGGCCTCTCAGCTTCAGCTTTGTTTTGATCTCTTGTAGCTGTTTGTCGACGGTGTGAACACTGGTGTTGAGCTGGTACGCGATCTCTTTTCGGGTAAACCCACGAACACCGTAGGAAAAAACTTCCCACTCCCTTTCCGTCATGGATTTTTCCGAGTTAACACGTCTAGCCTCGAGGGTGTCAGGCATTGGTAAAGACATTAAGCCGATGAGGTCACACAATGAGCAGTCCTCACGGACAACCAGGGTGGATGGTTCATCATTTTCTAGGAGCACACCGTTGCCTTGAGCAAGAATGACTAACCTCACGCCGGCTCCTTTGAACGCGCGTAACTGTTCAATTAGGACAGGAGCCTCCGGAAGCCGCGTATCGATCACTATGTTGGCTCGCTTGTCCAGCAAGAAGGCTAGCAATGCATCTAACTTAGCCTTCGTACTGGCTATCCGGAGCCGGTAGAAATGACTATCCACGAAAAAACGCTCTAGGGAATCGAGGAAGGCCCGAGACCCATGATAGAAGGCCACATAGGATCGCAGCGGTTTGGCCAAATCCACCAAACCAGCATTGATCTGCACCTCAGATCTCACAGTCACACCCGCTACCTACCGCTTTTTTTTAACTGCTACGCGTGTTCAGTACCGCATAGGGTGCATGTCGCAACATCCTGAGGCTCGTAAGCCACCTTCTTGGAACTTGAATTGATAAGACGAACGCAAGCCGACCACAGACCATAACGCGGCTCAGGAGCCCACGTGGGGTCTAGCTTGAAGTTCGCAAACGCGGGGTTGATGTATGTAAGCAATACATCAAGGGTTCTTTCTTTTGAATACATAGCGTCCATTCCTTTGGACCAGTTCATCCATGAATCGTACGAAGAGGCGCACCAATCATCCTTGGGGCTTACCACTCGCCTGGTTAATTTGAGAGTAAAACAGTCAGCGAAAACTCGCTAAGAAAACTCCGGACGCTTTATTCAGGGAAACTCATTCGAGACATTTATGGCTCCATTTCAAAAACAAAAAACATGTGATGGTTCTTACCAATATGCCTGGCCAGGAAAGTCTTTATAACGTGCAGGTGTTGAAGGTTCAACCTACAACCAAGGATGTTAAAAACCATAATTTCAGGTAATTAACGTACTTTCTTTTCCAAATACAAGAACTTCAAAAACACCCCAAAAAACCGGGCAAAATCGTTGCCTTTGTTTTTCAAGGCGTTATTTTTTGCGGTTAACTTCTACTCGGCTCATGAAATAAGGACATGCCATTGACGGACGCGCAATGCGGTGCAAATACAATTTTTTTTACGCCTCAAAACACTACGTAGTGATACGTACTCTTCGGGCACCCCTTTTCTATCGCCTGGTGCGGCGGGACTACCCTCGACGAAAAAACGATCTTGACCCGCTTCGAGTGGTCGTTGTCCCGTCGCCATACTGCATCTATTGGCCCCGTTGGCCGCCCCCAATAAAAACCTAAGATGCCAAACGGGTCCCTATGAGATTTTCCCACGCCCCCCAAATTAAGGGGCACGACTTCGAGATGAACTCGAACTTCAATACCAAGGAGTTAGAAAGCCCTCAGGCGCCCGGCCCTCGAAACGGGCGCAACGCCTCAAACAAGAGCTGGGGAGTGGAGGCTAGGGACGGAATCGAACCGACGTACACGGCTTTGCAGGCCGCTGCATAACCACTCTGCCACCTAGCCGTGACCGAAGGGAGGCGACTTTATCACAGTCTCCCTCGCCTCTGAAGCCGGGTGGGCTCATATACGGATTTTCTTGGTCGGCCCCCTCTCCTATGTCATTATTACTCTTCGTGAGCGGGGTAGGTTTCTCTCTTTGGTGATTGAGCACCATCTTAGAAACGGGTTCACACTGAATGATCACACGGTTTTTCCACTAGAGGGTCGCATTGAAGCCCCCAGTGGGTCCGTGCACGTGCAACCCAAAGTCATGGAAGTGCTGGTGTTTCTTGCCCGAAACCCAGGCGCCGTGGTGTCGCGTGATCAAATCGTAGACAGCGTCTGGCACGGCAGCGTGGTTACGGATGAAGCCTTGACTCGCTGTATCAGCGAGCTCAGGTCCACCTTTAAAGACCCAAAGAAAGCGCCCAAATTTATCCAAACCATCCCCAAGCGGGGGTATCGCTTGGTAGCCTCAGTAGCCGCCTTACTGCCTGACGAAGCCAAAACCCCGGTGATGCCGGACATTCCCGAGGACACGCAACAGCTCAGCTTTTGGCAGGAGCTTAATCGTCGTCATGTAATGAGAGTAGCGGTGGCCTACCTCGCCATCGCCTGGGCCATTTTGGGCGGCGCTGACCTTTTCGCAGATATATTGGATTTGCCCGACAACACCCTGCGCTATGTTCTGTTGGCACTGATTATTGGCTTTCCCATCGTCACCTTGCTGGCCTGGACCTTACAGGTCACCGACCAGGGCGTCGTGGTGGACATGCCCGGTCTGAAGGAAACGGGTCAGACCAACGCCATTCGACGCAAACGGTTGAACATCGTGATTTTGGTCTCTGCCGTTTTGGCTTGTGGGCTTTGGTTTTTTCAGCAAGATTCCGTGGCACCTGCATCCGTAAATAGCCCACCGACACAAGGGGAAAAACCCTCTGTGGCGGTGCTGCGTTTTAAGACCATCGGCGATGACCCAACAGCGAAACGTTTAGGCGATGGCTTGGGTGTAGAAATCAGCAACCAACTGTATGAGACCCGATTGGTACGCGTGCCGGCAAGGGAGTGGGTTTGGTCGTTGAGTGACGACCCTCAGAGCGCTGCCACCAAGTTAGCGGTGGATCATGTGGTCAGCGGTATCGTCGCTGTTGAAGGTGACCGGGTCCAAGCTAGTGTTCAATTGGTAAAATCCAATTCCGAAGTAGTTTGGAACCAAACCTTCAACAAACAATTTTCCAGCTTCTTCGAGTTGCAAAGTGAAATTGCCGAAATCGTGTTGACGGAACTCAAGGTCACACTGGCCGCAGAGGCCGCGGCTAAGAAACCGCAAAGTGTCACTTTCGACGCTGATGCTTACTTACAATACTTAGAAGGCACTTACTTCCTAAGAGAGCCCGCAACCATTGGCACTTTAAATCGTGCTCGAGAATCTTTCGAAAACGCACTTCGACTAGACGTCAACTTCGCTGGTGCTTACGCGGGGCTCTGCGATACCTACATCGTCATGTACTCTTTAGACAAGACACCGGAGTTAATGAGTAACGCGGAACAAACCTGCAACGCGGCCGCCGATTTGTCACCGGACTCAGATCACGTATTGATTGCCTTATCTCGTCTGTATCGAAACTTGGGACAGTATCAAGACGCAAAAGAACAAATTGACTTGGCGCGAGAGATTCGGCCGGACTCCTATGAGGCGAAACTGGAATCAGGTGCCGTGTATCAAGACCTACAAAGAACAGATGACGCTGTCCGATGGCTGGAACTGGCCAAGCGGCAAGAGCCCTTCTATTACAAAGCCTATAAGCAGCTGGGTATTTTCTACTCGGTAAACGGGCAGCTAGAAAACGCTGAAACGGAGTTCGCCCGGGTCACCGAGCTCTCACCCAACGATCCCTATGCTCTCAGTGACCTTGGAGGCGTCCAACTGGCGCTGGGTAAATTCAACGCCGCGAAGAATTCATACGAGCAATCTTTAGAAATCGGTCCCACACGAAATGCCTATTCTAATCTTGCAACCATTTACTTTTATATGAACAACTATCGAGCCGCCGAGGATTACTATCAACGCTCCGTAGACATCGCACCAAATGATCCAATCATTCGGGGCAACCTCGCCGATGCCCAACGCTATGGTGAAAGCTCAGAAAGAGCTTTCACAACCTACCGGCAAGCTATTTCCTTGGCTGAGAGTGCCTTGGAAATCAACCCAAACAACGGTCCCATCCTGGCGGATTTGGCTTATTACTATTCTGCTGTGGATGACTCTGCCAAGGCTGTCGAGTTCATAGCCAGAGCCATCAGCCTGACCCCACAAGACCTGTACACCCACTATCGCGCCGCCTTGATTTATGCGCACAATGGCGACACCGACCGCTCGCTAGACGCCTTGGAATCCGCCG
Source organism: Pseudomonadota bacterium (assembly GCA_039029655.1). Classification (GTDB taxonomy): domain Bacteria; phylum Pseudomonadota; class Gammaproteobacteria; order Steroidobacterales; family JBCCFQ01; genus JBCCFQ01. Next base: position 4,675 of record JBCCFQ010000184.1, read on the forward strand.
TAAGTTTGGGATACGATCCGGCTTTGTTGCGACAAGATCCTGGTTTGGCGACAATAGTTCAGGAACCACGTTTCGAAGAATTGTTAAAACAACAATAGGGTGCCCTAAGGAAACTCAATGAATAACAAAACAAAAAGATTGATCGCGCTGCTAGCTGTTGCAGGTATTAGTTTTGGGCTTGCGGCATGCGCAAAAAAGGACACAGATGACGAAGGGTCCGTGGTAATCGTGCCGGCGCCGGATTTCGGCGAATGTAAGCCACAAAGATGTGAGGTAACGGGAACCAACCATGAAGTTCGCATTACCGAACGTGGCAGTGAACCGGCTATCGTTGAAGCGTGCCCAGGCGATACCATCACTTGGCGTGCGCAAGAACAAGGTGTGAACACCACACCGTTCTTACTATACTTCAAGGAAAACGGAACCAGACCGTGCATCAACTGTGCGGTTCGAGCACAACCTAACGCTCAAGACACCAGTGCAGCCCAACAACAAGACGTGGCGTTGGAACAAGTGTTGGTTCACAAAATTCGAACGGATGCACCGGCGGGTTGTTATGACTACGAGTATGTTTTGTTAGGTAGGCGGACCGTATTCGATCCAAGAATTATTATCGGCAATTAAGCAATTAAGTAGCCACCAAACAAAAAGACCCGGTAGAAATCTACCGGGTCTTTTTGTTTCTTGTATTGGCGTTTATCTAGACCTTGAAACCTGCGTTAAACCCGATTCGGCCGAGATACGTGATGAACGATCATGTAAGCTATCACGCCAACGCTCTGCAGTCTGTCGACATTCCGTATCACCAAAGGCACAAGCGATCCACCAAAACCGTCCATTCTTAGACGTATAAATAGAGTGGCGCTCTGCATACAAATACTTGGTTTGCCCGCGCCCCGTGTATTGCGACAAGGTACGCCCTGCTCGACCGTCGCCCTCTGCAACCAGCAATGTGCCGCGCTCGCCGGTGTTATTGCATTGGTAACGGTTGCTGGTGGCACCAGAGCCCACGCTACAGCTATAAACCACCAACGCTTCATTACAAACGTTTCGAATTTGTATTTCTTGTCCTGTAGACGTGGCCGAAGCATCAGCTTCCCGTACGCAAGCATTTAAGCTGCCCGTGGTAACTGGCGTTTGTATTCGTGATTGACTCGTTGCAGCGACGGTATTCCCGGGTCTTCTTCCTAACGAAAACACTACACGTTCTTGGGTTTCAACATCATCTGCGCCCACGGTGCGAGGTGGATAGCGCCATCGTCTTACGGCGGCCAACGCAGCACTATCAAAAACCCGTGCAGGCTTAGACTCAACTACGCGAACGCCTTCTACTCGCCCTGAGTCTCCAACCACTGTCTTGACGATCACATACCCTTGGGTGCCTGACAGTCGAGCGCCTTCTGGATAAATGGGATCAAACTTCACCACAGGCAAATAGGCGGCAACCGTTCCTTCGTCTTCAGAACCCAGCAGGGGTTGTTCAGGTTCTTGGCTGGGTGCTGCACTAGAAGAATTCAAACTGTCGGCACACACTTGGCAACTTTGCACCAACACACGCGGTTCTTGGGTACCGGACAGCCAAGCCTCATTGGCTTTGCCATCCACCGCCACAGTGACAAAGGGTTGACCATCAATGTAGTAGTCAACCCGAGAACACTGTTGACTGTTGCTGGAAACACTAACGCCGTTGCCTTCTACTTCCACCGTGGCTCGGCAACTCCCCACAACTTGAGTGCAGTCACAACGCCATTCTCCCCAGGCATTGGTCAAAGAAAAGCAGGCTATTAATATTGAATAAAAAACTCGTCGGGTCATACGGCTCTCCTTAAATCACACTCTCCATCGGCCGCTCGCCTGTGTCTTGGTTAGCACTTGGCGTCTGTGAAGATAATCGTTCCCTCATTGTGACCCAAAACCCCGGAATTCCACAACGGAATCCGGGGCTTATGTCAAAAAGATCGTGATTCTAGCGGTCTGAGATGGGCACAAACGGGCGCGGAGCCGCACCAGTGTAGCGTTGCCGCGGTCGACCAATTTTGTGCACCGGATCCATAATCATCTCAGTCCATTGAGCAACCCAACCCGCGGGCAATTTGTTGCATCAACCGCTGCAGAATCTATCTCCGTGCCACAAGTTTCGCTGACATCTGCAATGTTGCAGGCACCGAC
>JBCCFQ010000185.1:0-6833 GCA_039029655.1 Pseudomonadota bacterium
AATGATGCCTCCATCTGCAAGTTGGAAGCGGCCTATTCTGTCCCGGTGTGCACCGGTGAAGGCCCCTTTTACGTGTCCAAAAAATTCACTTTCGAATAAATCATGGGGAATCGAAGCGCAATTGACTTTCACCAGCGGCTGGTCTGCTCTATCGCTATGGCTGTGAATAGCTCGAGCGACCAGCTCTTTACCAACGCCTGACTCGCCAGTAATGAGTACCGTTGCTGGGGTATTCGCCACAGCCTCGATGCGCGCCATGACTTGGTTCATAGCCGGGCTATTGCCAATGATTTCATCAAACTTTTCTACAAAGCGAACCTCTTCCCGAAGGTAGTTACACTCGGCTTCTAGCGCTTCCTTCAATCGATGTATTTCTTCGAATGCTTGATCTTTTTCTCGTTCGATTTGATTTCGTAAGGTGACATTTTTAAATGCACCATGGGCGCGCAAGGGGCTGCCGAAATCGTCTTTCTCTATCCACGCCGACGATAACACCTCAATTCTGTCACCATTTTTGGCGAGAATGACTCGGGGATGGTCATACACCTCGTCAAACTCCAACTGTTCCCCATTACCTAAAACACCAATGGCCGTCTCTGGGTCTAGAAAATCGTTGATGGATCTCCCGATGACGTCTTCTCTTTTGTAACCGAGAACCCGAAGCCAATGATCACTGACCGCTTCGATGCGCAGCTCGGAGTCCAGGGTAAACAACATGGCCGGTGTTCGTCGATAGCGACGACGATAAATGACAAACTTGTCGAAGTCTGCTGATTCGTGAAACGTGCACACGACTTCCCGAATCTGCCCTTGTTCATCTCGGTGCGCCAACCCATGCATCAAGGTACCCGTGTAGCCTCCAGTTCGATTGCGGAAGCGAATTGGGAAGCCCTTGACCTCGCCACGGCGACAAATCATGGGTCTGAATTCTTCCCTCCAGCGCTGCTCGGATTCGGCGTCGATAAAATCACCAAACAACCGGCCCTTAACATCGGACCGCTCGTAATCACCCAGGGCCAAAAGGGCATTGCTGGCATCCAATATGTGGCCATCCCCATCAAATGAAGCCAGCAGGGCGGGAGCCCATCGAAAGAAACGTTTGTGAGATTTTTGCGTTGCCATAGAGGGAATTTTAACAAAAATCTGAGGATTTACTAACAGAAATTTGAGAATCTCAAGAATCTGAGACCTGTCTGAGAGACATAAATTTCGGTAACTTATTGAATATTATAGTGTTCCCAAAGTTGGCACGGTGTATGCAATAGAAAAGTTGTTTTACAACGCTTTTTTTGGAGAAATGTGCAATGAAAACAGTGAATCAAATAACCAGAGCTCTCGTGGTTCTGATGCTGTTTTCGACCGCTTTTGTATTGGCACGACCTGTGCTGGCCGAAGAAAATCGGCTGGCTGATGAATTTCGTGCCGAAGCTAAGTTGGCCGCAAAACAGCTGTTTCAGACTGCGGAAAAAGAACTCAAAAAGACAGTGGAAGTGCCTCAGGTGGAGAAAAACGTCACCGCAGGTCGGACCACCCGTAAACGCAAACAACCAACTAGCTAAGTATCGCCGGCTTTGTATGTGATGCAAAGCCGAAAGTCATACTCCCCCTGACCGTTGGGACGGTGTTGCCACTCATCCCCCTGTGTGCAAAAACGTCCCAACGGCCTTTTTTTTGCCAAGATCAAATAGGTTCTTCAAGTCGTCACGGGTGTTCGATAACATGACATGCTTCCTAAGTACACCGCAGACGTCGATTACTAAGTCATCATGACCTATCTAAAAAAGGACCAAGTCCGGTTTTTGTTATTGGAAGGGATTCATTCCGCTGCTGAAACGGACCTACGCGCGAGGGGATACTCGGACATTACGCGACTAGAGCATTCTATGGTGGGAGAAGAATTATCCCAGGCGTTAGAAAACGTTCATTATTTGGGCATACGTTCTCGAAGCCAAATCACTCAGAAAGTTTTGTCCAACGCAAAGAAGCTTCGGGCCATTGGCTGTTTTTGCATCGGTACCAACCAGGTAGATCTGGCTGCTGCGGAGTTACAGGGTATACCAGTATTCAACGCGCCATTTTCAAATACTCGCAGCGTCGCCGAGTTGGTATTGGCGGAAATTGTTTTTCTCATGCGTGGTATCCCTCTAAAAAATGCGGCTGCCCATAGAGGAGAGTGGTTGAAGACTGCCAAACAAGCATTCGAAATTCGCGGCAAGCGCTTAGGCATCGTCGGCTACGGACATATCGGTACCCAATTGGGGGTCTTGGCGGAAGCCTTAGGTATGCATGTTCAGTACTACGACATCGAGAATAAGTTGCCGTTAGGTAATGCTCAAACATGTTTAGAACTTGGACGTTTGTTGAGTACCTCCGATGTGGTGTCTCTTCACGTGCCCGCGACGCTAGAGACCAATAACCTGATGGACGCTTCAAAGTTGGCTCTCATGAAGCAAGGCAGCTATTTGATCAATGCTTCTAGAGGCAGCGTGGTGGATATCGATGCCTTAGCAGACGCGTTACGAAGCGGGGTGGTTGCGGGAGCCGCAATCGATGTGTTTCCAAGTGAACCCAAAGCCTTGACCGAGGAGTTCGTCTCTCCCTTAAGAGAGTTTGATAACGTGATCCTGACACCCCATGTTGGTGGGAGCACGCAGGAAGCTCAGGAAAATATCGCCTTGGAAGTGGCGAAGAAGCTCAGCCGTTACAGCTACAATGGATCTACTAAGTCTGCGGTTAACTTTCCGCAAGTCAGTTTACCCGATACCTACGATCGACGACGCATACTTCACATTCATGAGAACGTGCCTGGTGTTCTGGAGAACATAAACAAAGTGTTTGCTGGTGCGGACATCAATATTGCGGCCCAATACCTACAGACCAGTCCAAAGGTGGGTTACGTGGTGATGGACCTAGACATAGACAACGCTGAGCACCTGTTGGGAGATCTTCACGTGCCAGGCACCATTAGGGTCCGTCTCATCCACTAGGTTTTCCTATGGTCGTTTGGCCAATAGACTTCTATTGAGCTGAGACAGAGAGTGACAGCCCATCAACAGCATATCTCTTTCAATTTCGCTCTTAAGCAAATTCATGGCCCGTCTAACGCCTTGAGTGCCAGCGCCCGCCAGGGCGTACAAATACATACGGCCACCAGAACAAGCGTTTGCGCCCATAGCCAGGGCTTTCAGAACATGAGTGCCTCGGCGGATGCCTCCATCGAGAATGATTTCAATGTCCCCGGCGACGGCGTCGGCAATGGCCGCCAACTGGTCAAATGGGGCTCGTGATCCATCCAGCTGTCGACCACCGTGGTTGGAGATCATGATGGCGCTGGCACCCACATCCACCGCGCGTTTGGCGTCTGCTACTGACATGACGCCTTTAATTGCAAAGGGCCCATCCCACAACTTGATCATGTCTTCCGCGTCTTTCCAGCTTATTGACCGTTTCATCTGCTGGTTGATGTAGTCCACGATGGATGATGCAACATTGGACCCTTGTTCAACACGAGATGAGATATTGGGCAGATCAAATTTTTCCCGTAACACGTAGTTCATCGACCATTCGGGGTGCAGTAAAAAGCTTAGCAAACTCCATGGAGTCAGTTTTGGTGGCGTGGTCATTCCGGTGACAAAGTCCCGTTCTCGATTGCCGGAAACAATGGTATCCACAGTTAGTGCAAGTGCGTCGAATTTAGCTTCTTTGCAGCGCTGTACCAGTTCCCGTGTCAGACCGTCATCATGGTGTACGTAAATTTGGAAGAGTTTCGGTGTTTCGTTGATGGCGCCCAATTCTTCGATGCTACGTGTCCCGATGGTGGATACACCAAAGGCAGTACCCAACTCATCCGCCACCTGAGCAATGGATCTTTCGCCTTCATGATGAAACAGACGTTGCATGGCGGTAGGTGAAAAGAACAGGGGTAGGCGTAAAGTCTTACCAAACAAGGAAGTTGTAAGGTCAACTTTATCGACGCCGGCTAACACGTTGGGCACCAAGTCATAAGTGTTGAAACTCTCAGTGTTTCGCGCCAGAGTGGATTCGTCGTCCGAACCGCCGTCGATATAGTGGAAAATTGGGGACGGCAGTCGCTGCTTGGCTAAGCGACGAAAATCTGCCGTTTTGTAACAGTTCTTAAGACGCATTTTTATTCAGCTTGTACATTGAGTCTATTTTGACCATGATAGATTTCGTGTGCCGTCAAACAGAATAGGTTGGGAGCCCACTGATGTCTAACCATCTTTCGCAAATTGAATCCAAGTTGATCGACGCATTGGGGGTTGATGCCGTGATGGTTGGGCCAGACGTATCAGATAGGTATGCGGTGGACTGGGGCGGTGAATCACCCTGTTTACCGCCGATGGTGGTAAAGCCAGCAGACACTGAGGCAGTGTCTCGTGTCCTCAAGTTATGTCATGAAATGAATCAGCCGGTGGTAGTGCAGGGTGGGCTGACTGGGTTGTCCGGTGGCAGCACGCCCCAAGAAAATGAGGTGGCTGTTTCCCTAGAGCGTATGACGGGCATAGAGGAGTTGGATAGCGCGTCCATGACTATGACTGTGCTTGCGGGTACACCACTGCAGAAGGTACAAGATGCCGCAGCCGATGCCGGCTTCGCCTTTCCTTTGGATTTAGGTGCTAGGGGTTCGTGCGCAATAGGTGGGAATGTAGCCACTAATGCTGGGGGAAATCAGGTTATTCGATATGGCATGACACGGGCTTTAGTACTTGGTCTAGAGGCGGTGCTTGCAGATGGCACTGTGGTGACCTCCCTCAACAAGATGTTAAAAAACAATGCGGGTTATGACCTCAAGCACTTATTCATAGGAACGGAGGGGACCTTAGGGATAATTACTCGGATCGTGTTGAAGCTGTTTCCACAAATGAAGAGTCGAAACTCTGGTTTGCTGGCCGTGTCTGGTTTTGATCAAGTGGTGGAGTTGTTGAAATTTTGCAGCCAATCCTTTGTTGGCGCAGTCAGCTCTTTCGAAGTCATGTGGGACAACTATTTTGATGTGGCCCTTAAACAAGTTCGCGACGGTCAGTCCCCGTTTGATGAGTCTCATCCTTTCTATGTTTTGCTTGAAGTTGAGGGTGCTGACCAATCCCAGGATTCGGAAAGATTCGAGCAAGCCCTATTTGCGGCAATGGAGCAAGGTCTGGTGGTGGATGCCATTATTGCCCAGTCAGAAAAAGAATCTGAATCCTTTTGGGAGATCCGAGATGCTATCGGAGAAATCCTTAGCACCTTAGGTGCCCTGGCCAATTTTGATGTGGGTTTGCCGGTGAGCAAGATGAATGGCTTCCTGGCTGAAACCGAGAAGCGTTTGCGGAACAAGTTTGATCCTTTGATCTTGATGGTTTTTGGCCATTTAGGGGATGGCAATTTACACATGGTGGCCTCCACCGGGGATCAAGCGGCGGTGAACGAGATTTATCGTTCAGTATACGAGGTTGTTGGGGAATACGGCGGCAGCGTCACGGCGGAACATGGTATCGGCACGATGAAGATTCCCTATTTACATTACTCACGCAGTCACGCAGAAATCCAACTCATGAAAACCTTGAAGGCTACCCTGGATCCCAAGGGAATTTTGAACCCCCGCCGAGTACTGCCGTAGACTCTAAAAACCTATAACACCTTGTAATCATTAAGATTACTGTTTTCTCTTGACCTACGTAACTGCGCCGATATAATTAACATGTTAAGTTTTTTTGAGGATTCTATGGCGCACCTCATCGTCGAATATTCTGGGAACCTAGAACAACGCCTGTATATCCAGAGTCTGATCGATCACCTGCACCGGGCGGCAGCCGGGACTGGCGTGTTTCCATTAAAAGGGATTCGAACCCGTGGGGCGATACGCGACCGATACCGCATTGCCGATGGTCATGACGCCAATGGGTTTATCCACGTTATCGCCAGAATTGGGCAGGGTCGAAGTCCTGACGTGCAGCAACGCGCCAGCGAGGCGTTGTTCCTTGCGCTGAGCACGTTCTTAGATAGCTATTACAAAGAGAATCCATTGGCCATTTCCTTAGAAATGCAAGAAATCAATTCCTTAACCAGTCACAAACAAAATAACTTACCAGCTTGGATCGAAAAGCGGGGATCGTCATCAAATGAGTGAAGAACTGAGACGCAATTTAGAACTAGTAGAGAGCCACTTAGCTCGTTTTCGGGAAGCTACTCTTGGCCACTTTATTGACGGCAGGTCCGTTGTTAGTAGCGACGCAAGGACTTACGAAAATTTGTCACCGGTGGATGGCAGTGTCATTGGTAAGGTCGTCGCTGGCGTGGAAGAAGATGTGTCCACAGCGTGCCGCTCTTCCAATGCCGCCTTCGCCGAATGGAAAAGTTTGTCGGGTAAGAGGCGAAGAGAAATACTCCACGACATTGCCGATGCGATAGAGGCAAGGCAGACGGAAATAGCCTTGGTGGAGAGTATGGATACGGGACAGCCGTTACGATTTATGAGTAAGGCCGCTGTTAGGGGTGCGGAGAACTTTCGTTTTTTTGCAGATCGAGCCCCGAATGCTGGTGATGGTCGGTCACTATTTCAAGAAGAACATCTGAACTACACCACCCGCAGCCCCATCGGGCCGGTGGGTGTCATAACGCCATGGAACACACCATTCATGTTGTCGACTTGGAAGATTGCTCCCGCGTTGGCGGCCGGTTGTACCGTGGTACACAAGCCTGCGGAGGCTACTCCCCTGAGTGCAACTCTGTTGGCACAAATATGCGCCGAAGCCGGCTTACCACCAGGCGTTTTGAACACGGTAAACGGTTTTGGTGAGGATGCGGGACGTTCGTTGACCGAACATCCGGAC
>JBCCFQ010000186.1:0-6815 GCA_039029655.1 Pseudomonadota bacterium
GGTGCATTGTGGGTATTGGAAGACAAATCAGGCGATGCTCGACTCCTTAAGCTAACCGCAAACTAGCAATCAGAAAAGTGGATGTTTGATGGAGTTCACATTCTGAAGAAATCGTTGTTTTAATTTTTGTCTGATCTCCGCATAATCGCGGATCATGAGGACGATATTCTTAAGGAAGAGCAGCAGTGGCTTTGCGCAGATTGCATGCGCGATCTTGGTTTTCACAATCGGTGTACACGCACAAACGATGCCTGAAGTGGCATCGGAAGAATCAGCGGATGAGCTGAGTGTAGGTGTGGACTGGTCGAGCCAAGGCCGATCCTTCAGCTTTCCCAAATCCAAGTGGTTCCAGACTGACAATAAACGCAGTCGCTCAATAATTCAGCAACAAAACTGCGATGTGGTTGTACCTCCAATGCGCGCGGACAAGTTTGATTTTGTGACTCGTGCATTGTTCTCAAAAGTTACGTCGCTGCAGCTAGCACAAAGAACTGATCTTCGTGTTGCCGATCCAACGTTGATCGAATATGCGTTGAACGGCGATCAGGACATTCCCACAGACGACGATATTCTCCAGGTTGCGAGCCTTTGTAGTGCGAAATTTATTGTCATTGCCGACGCAACCATACCGAAGAAGAATCAGCTTAGAATGACCGTTCGAGTTAAGGATGGGCGCGGATCAATTCTTTTCGCCGAAGTTTTTGAGCATGGATTCGATCACGATAAGTTGCCTTTTGAGAACTTTTCCAAGGTTGCCGGTTCGATCATCCATGGGCTGAAACGTCGAAGCAGTACACCCTCTCAGGACGTCAAATTCACAGCCACAGTGCCTCGGAATTTTTCCGAATCAATACGCCTGACCGAGCACTCAGTTGTCGACGCCGCTATTCAATTGCAGTTTTTGGGTTCCCTGCACAATGGCCCGATCTACAGTAGAGCTCGCGAAGATTTGTACGAACGCGCTTTGGCGCTGACCGATCTGTTTCCGGTTGGTCAGGAACTGCGTGGGTTGATTAGAGCTAGATCTTTGGCCCATCTAAATCGGCGACCGGCCGCACTCAATGCCCTAAAAGGTCAAACTTCCAAACCAGCGAAAGCACTTCGTGCTTTTCTGAACGGTAATCTAACTGATCTAGATGAAGACCTGCTTAGCATTGACCAGCCTGTCTTGAGTCTATTGGCTGAGGTAGAGAGAGCGTACCTCCATGCGGGATATGGTCTGGCGCCGGAAGAAGAACGAACCCAGCAGCTGGCGAGCGAACATGAATCTTGGGCCCTCCCTATCTATCAATCTATGTTGGGGCAGTATCCTTGGGCGAATATCAGCAACGCTTATGTGAAGCTTTGGCTGGATATGACTTTGCCGGTGTCAGGCCGTGATCTGGAAAGTCTACTGGGGGCGAAGGATTCTGCGGGTGATCATCCGGAGGAAAGCGATTACGTAAGATGGGGCATGGAACACATCAATGAGGCACTGTCTGTAAACCATGTGGAATGGCTAGCGCGGAGAAAGCAATTTCTAGGGGTGTACGAGACAGATCTAATCCGTTTGGGCGAGCATTTGATGTTTGCTAACGTGATGCAAATTATTAAACGGGACTCGGATCTCCGCAGTCTGCCCGACGCTGCAAACAAATCTGTATTGGAGTTTGAGCCGTACTACATCGATCATCCCGTTTTTTCTTTAAAGAAGGGTTGGATTCAACTGGGTGTGTCTGAGGGATTACAGGGTCCTGCAAGGGACCAAATGCGCGCCGAGGCTTGGAGAACTCTGCGATCAGCCGCTTATTGGGCGCGTCACCAAAGAACCAAAGCTCGCATGTCGAATTTCGGACTGTCTTTGATGGATGACAATGGTTCGTTCAAGGGGGATGATCGGTACGAAGATCTCTTGACGTTCCCTCCTAGAACAGATCGCTGGCTAATTGCCAGACAAGCAGATCGAAGACAATCACTATTGGATTGCATTAACTACACGATAACGAATTTTCAGTGTTTGAGGGAACTCGGATCGGATCAGGAAGTTGTTGCCAATAACGATCACCGATTCAGCGGTCACCAAGCCCGCTTTGGTTTTCTGGTGGAGCAAAAGCGGAAGGCCGGAGATTTTGAGGGATGGGAAACCATGCTAAGCAAGGCCATCAAAAAGGGCTCAGATGATTGGTATCCGTACGTTGAGTTAGGCGTGACCGAATCCAAACGTGGTAATCCAACCCTTGCCAAGGAAATTTTTCTGGAATATCCCGGTTTTACATCGGGTGAAGTCCCCCGTCTTCAGCTAGTAATGCACGCCGCCACGGCGGCAGGCAGATTGTTTTGGGTAGGCGCTGTTGATGAAGCTAAGTCAATTTATTCGTTGGCGGCATCCTACGGTACCGGATCCGAGTCTGAGTATCAGAGTCAGTTTAGGCTGGCACTCATGGAAGGTCGATTGGAAGACGCTCAATTTGTTGCACAAAAACGTGTCAAGAGATATGGCGGTGCATATGCATATAGGGATTTGATGCTAATTAAGCAGCTATTAGGTTCTCATGACGAAGTAAGAAGCATATTCGACTCCATAGTCCGAATGAATCAACCACAAAGCTGGACCGGTCTTCTGGCTGCTCGTGGTGCCCAGGATGAAGAGGACCTGATGGCCTGGATCGCTGAGCCTTTTCGCATGAACGCGAAAACCCAGTACACCCATGTGGCCCTTGCACCCCGTTTTGCTTTTATTTGGTACACACTTGATCGGAAATTGACAGACGATCTACCAAAGATTATTCAAGATCTACACCCAGGCCCGATTCCAAAGCTCGTGGGTAATCGAGTTCACGTCGGCAACGCGCCGCCACCCCCGAGGGTTGGTGAAACTTATCCAGACGCAGAGCTATTACTTGTACTTGCTGCGAAAGGTCTCAAGGATATCCGCGACAAGGACTACGAGGGTGCGTACTCGAACTTTGAAAAGGCAGCATCCATGTATCGATTGACTGACTTTCGCCCATACTATGCTTGGAGTGCTGTAAAGTCAGGAAAAGAAGATGAGTTCAAGAAATACGCCGCCGGGTTCGAAAGATCGAATGAGTTGAATCGAAAAAATGCTCCCAGCAGAACTATCGGAGCCCTGTTTGATCACAATTTGTCGCAGGCTTTCTTGAGTGGCGCTAATAGAGACTTCAATGAATCAATGAAGTATCTCAAGCTCGCCGCGTTCGATAGGCCGTACTTGAACGAGCGAAATGTTGTTCCTATGTATCAAGTCATCGAAGCAGCGGAGTTACTGTACGATGATTCTGGTCACCAGCCCTACAGGGATCTCGCCCTCGATTTAGCAAGAAAATACAGGCAGATTCAACCAATGTATGCATGGGCTCACGCGACGGTTGCTCTTTATTCGGCCGACGACGCAGAAAAGTACGATGCTCTAACGAAAGCGATCTTCTTGGACAAGAATTCTCGTCGAGCCGCATTGGTTGATAAATCAATTTACCAACGGGCCGCTCGAGCCGCCGCCAAATCAAACCCATTCTTGATTCGGGAGAAAGTGGCTGAACTTGAGGATACCTAAAAACAAAATATGCTCATCCACTAGGTTTTCCATCTGATGTTGCCGTTTATCCATTTGGGAGACGCTATTCCTGGTCCGCTACGTTTGAGAACTTGACTCGAAAGCCTGTCGACCTCCAGCTTGAAGCGCTAAACAAAAAATACACGTAAGAAACAAGAAAAAAGTTCCATGCGATGATGTTTTGCCAGAAGCGCTTGTTTTCCTCTAGATCCGCCACTGGGATGCTGGCCAGTCCGAAGCCAAGCAACACAAGACAAATCACTAACTTGCTCCGCCGTTCGATAATTGGTTTCTTTGCTTTGAACAGCTGAGCAGTGAGTCCACATTGGGCGAAGAAGCCGAGAAACAAGTTGCCGTTGACACCGATGCGACGCATCTTGTGACTCAACTCTCCTGCCTCGCCTAAATGGCTGAGGTGCAGCACTAAAAACAACGCAGACAGGATACCCAAGCCGGAGATTAGGAGGCTGGAGAACGTTGTTCTTGTAAGCAGTGTTTTTAACCAAACATAGGTCAGAATCCAATACGCCGCTAAGATCATGGTGTAGGGGAGCATCACACCCCGAAAGATCCATTTAGAGGGTTCCGCGCGACCGACCCCGCTCACCGAAGTGCACCCTTCCCAATAGGGTATGCATTGAACATCTCCGTCGAGTATGGCCACCAATAGGGCGACATTGATGCCCAAAATAGGGATCAAGCCCGTGACTACCGGGAACCAAGCCAGTTGCAACGTGTTTTTCGGTGTAATGGTCATTTCAAGAATCTGCAAAAGCTTTCGTGCTAAGGCAATATCATTCTAACCTTTTCGTGAAAATTGTTATTCTCTGCTCTGTGTAAATAGTGAAACTCTCTAAGATTCAATGAAACGCTTTGCCTTGTTCTTTGCTATCACCCTTCTGCTTCTGGCCGCTGGCGTCTTTATGGCGTCCCGTGGTGGAGAGGATGGGATTGTCAATCCGGTGGTTGGTTTGCCGCCAGGGCATGCGCCCATTGCGGCAAATGTACCCTCCTATCCTGGGCCACACCCAGCCACCCTCGAACGTCCCACCGAAGTCTTTGAGTTCCCAATTGAGATCGGACAGACGGGGCCGGTGGAGCCTTTGTTCGCAGGACCGCTTGAATACCCATTTTTGTGTCGCACGGTGGAATCCAAGCTGGGTCAGCCGGTGGTGGACAACCAGGTTGGTGCTGGCATGCCGGTGTATTCGGAAATAGAAGGTGAGCGAACCAGCGACATTTTAGGTTTTAGTAAGGACTGCTCTCTCAAGACTCAGGCACGGTATTTTTACAATCGTATTGGTACTAACGAGTTTTATCCTTTGGAGCAGGCAAAAGATGATGTCGCAACCATTACAGTCAATGGTCGAGAGATAGAGTTTGTTGTTCGCGTCGAGACCGGCACCATTAATCGCTTTATTTATAACATCGTGCTGCTGCGAGGGGATAATGAAAGTCTTGTCAACCCTAAACCGACGTTTTGGAATAAGCGCCTGATTTATCAGTTTCGTGGAGGTGTGGGTATCGGTCGGCGACAAGGACGTATTGAATCCAATCACATTCCCCGGCGTCGTATCAATCAGATAGCGAAAGGCTATGCGGTTGTGTATTCCTCGGGCAATCAAACCTCCAATCATTACAACTCGCAGTTGGCAGAGGATACGGTGTTACGAGTCAAACGTCAGTTTGAGGCGTTATACGGAGTACCGGACTATACGGTAGGGATTGGCGGTTCCGGCGGAGCGATTCAGCAGTACCTGATTGCTCAAAATAACCCTGGTGTTCTCGACGCACTGATTCCCTTGTATTCCTATCCGGATATGGTCACCCAGACAAGCTACGGTTTAGACTGCGAATTGCTAGAGCACTTTTTTGATGTGACCGATAAAGAAAATACCAGATGGCAACAATGGTCCCAACGCAGTCTTGTGGAAGGCCTCAATGCGCGAGATGACCTACCAAATACTTTCTCGAGAATATTGACCGCATCCTCCCTCCTGAATTTTCGTTGGCCAGTTTCAACCACGGGTTTAAGCGAGTGTGTCAACGGTTGGCGTGGGGCGGCTCCCTTAATCAATAATCCTCGGTATGCTCATTTCATAGACCGTTTCGTCAAGGACTTGCATCATCAGGTCAACTGGAGTTACTGGGATAACTTAAGGCATGTCTATGGCACCGATGAGTACGGCTTTGGAAATAGCACCTTCGATAATGTTGGTGTTCAGTATGGACTGAAGGCATTGCGATCAGGCGACTTATCCGTCCAAGAGTTTCTTCGAGTCAATAAGTTTGTAGGTAGTTGGAAACACCCGCGATACATGCAAGGGGAACGGTATTGGCGGCAAACGGGTGCAAGGTCGAACCTACAGGATGTTTCTCCGTGGAGTCATCACAATATGCGTCTAAGCGAATCAGGTGACCCCGCCCCAAGACAGCAGGGTAGCTTGGATGCTATGCGAGCCGCGTACGCTCATGGGCAAGTTTTCTTAGGTTTAGTGGATGTGCCTGTAATTGACTTTCGGCATTACCTGGAACCTGACTTAGATATGCATCACGTTGTAGCATCATTTGCCTCTCGACAAAGAATTCGAAAGACCATGGGTCGGACTGATCACCATCTTATATGGATAGCGCATAAGGATCACAATGCCATACCTCGAGCATTCGATGTCATCGATGCTTGGATGGAGAACATTCGCCAAAACCCCGAGAGTGCCCCAGGCGACGTACGTCCCATCACCGCAATGGACAGCTGTTTTGACAATGAGGGTGAGGTCATCGCAGTGGGGGATACTGTGTGGGACGGTGATTGGAATGACAAACCATTGGGTGAGTGTAGCGAGGTCTATCCCAGTTTCAGTACATCCAGAATGATGGCGGGAGAAGGTGTTGCGGGTAACATCTTTAAGTGTGCACTCCAACCCGTTAGCCGAGCAATTGAACGCGGGGTTTATGGATCTGTAGACATTTCTGGTTATCGAACAGAGTTGGAGACAATTTTTCCAGACGGTGTTTGCGACTACACAAAACCTGGTTATGCGTTTCCTAAATTCACCCCAATAGATAGCATGTCTGGGGAGTGAACCAAACAAACGGTCACCCATGGTCGTGCATTCCCATTCAAGCTGGTCATTGCTTTGGCTAAAGCCGAGTTCATAGTATGGCGATTTTAAGAACATTGAAGCGTCAGCGGTTCGGCGGCTGCGGCGGGAACAAGATCTGGCTGCCGTGGCGCCGAGCTGTCATCCATCGTGAATTTGCA
>JBCCFQ010000187.1:0-6804 GCA_039029655.1 Pseudomonadota bacterium
CTCGCCTCGAATCATGGCTTCGTTGCTATCGGGATGATCCACCGGTACAACCCGCTCGTCGGAGGGCACCACGGTGACTTTGTCCCACGGCAAACGACGCAAGCTCAACATGTTGAGTAGTGTTTTTGGCGTCGACCCACCACTTAGGACAATGCTGGATTCGCCTTTGGTGTCAACGGCTGAGGTCATCGCCTGACTCAAATGACTACACAACTCATCGGAAGCCTCATCCCGCGAAGCAAACTCTCTAAAATCCATTAATTCATACCTCCGGCTCGTGCCATGAGCGACCATCCCTATCTAACAATATCACCGACTGACCAGGACCCCAGCTGCCAGAAACGTATTCTTGGGGCTTAAGGCCTACCTGTTGCCAGCTTTGAATGATCTGATCAATCCAACGCCAAGCCGACTCGACTTCATCTTTGCGCATAAACAAGGCAGGGTTCCCGCGCAACACTTCCATCAACAACCGCTCATAGGCATCGGGATAGCGCAACTCGAACGCCTCCGAAAAACTCAAATTCAACGGCAAGGAACGAAGCTCAAACCCCCCTGGACCCGGCTCCTTTGTCATTAAGCTGAACTTAACGCCTTCGTTCGGTTGCAACCGAATGGTCAAACGATTGGCTTCTATGTCACCTGCGCTTCTGTCAAATATGGAATGGGCCACGGGACGGAACTGGATTATGATCTCCGAAGTCTTATCCGCTAGACGTTTTCCTGTTCGCAAGTAAAACGGTGTGCCACTCCAACGCCAGTTGTCGACTTCCGCTTTGATGGCCACAAAGGTCTCAGTGTCACTCTTAGCACCTTCAAGCTCCGTCAAATATCCTTGCACCGCTTGACCGTCGATGGCCCCAGCCCCGTACTGACCACGAACCGTCACGCTTCTCACATTTTCCGCCGTGATAGGTCTCAGTGCTTTTAAGACTTTGATTTTTTCGTTTCGGATATCGTCATGATCCATGCTGCCCGGCGGCTCCATGGCGACCAGACACAACAGCTGCAGCATATGGTTTTGAACCATATCCCTTAGGGCACCCGTGCGATCATAAAACTGAGCCCGGTTACCGACGCCTAGGTCCTCTGCCACGGTAATTTGCACGTGGTCAATCTGACCTCGCCGCCATAAAGGTTCGAACAAAGAGTTGGCGAACCTTAAGGCAGACAGATTTTGCACCGTTTCTTTACCCAGATAGTGGTCGATACGATACACCTGGGATTCATCAAAGACAGCTCCCACTTCCTCGTTGATAGCATGGGCACTCTCAAGGTCGCGACCCACAGGTTTTTCCAAAACAATACGCGATGATGAATGGACCAAACCCGCAGTTTGCAAGTTTTGCGCCGTTACACCAAACAGAGACGGAATGGTTGCGAGATAATAGACACGAATGCGCGCACCGCTGGGATCCAACAAATCCTCGATGGATTCCCACCCAGTTGTGGTGGTGACATCTTGGGACTCGTAGTGCAACCGACAAGCAAACCGCGCCCAAGTGGCTTCATCAAAGCTGCCATCGGACAGATGAGTTTTTAGCGCCTGCTCCACCAGGTCGACGAAAGCATCGTGGGATAACTCACCTCGGGACACAGCAATGATTCGGCTATCCTCACTAAACTGCCCGTCTTTGTCGCGGTGGTATAGGGCCGGCAGCAGTTTTCGCTGCGCCAAATCTCCGGTACCACCAAAAATGACCAAATCGAATGGTTCTACCGGAACAAATTGTCCTGACATCGTTTCTGTGTCCTGTGGTCAAATTTTGTAATTTCACTACATATTCTATATATTATCGCCATTCTTGTCAGTTTTTTTGTGGTTTTTCTTGTAGTTTTGCTAGGATTTTATGTTAAATAGGATCGACAAGACACTCACCAGCCTGTCCTCCGCAGAACAACGTGTCGCGGATTGGGTCTTGCAACACCCTCATCTGTTGGTGGAGAACCCTCTGTCCAAGGTCGCTCAGGCCGTTGGGGTCAGCGAGCCCACCGTGGTTCGGTTTTGTCGTTCCATGGGCACACAAGGGTTCCGAGACTTTAAGGTTCGGGTGGCTCAGAACCTGGCCACCCAGCAACACACCATCCATGCGGACCTCGCCGCCGATGACAACACCACTGATGTCATCACGAAGGTTATAGGGAGAAGTGTTCGAGAACTCAACGGAGTACAACAGCGGCTTAATCCACAAACCATTAATGCAGTAGCCCACGCACTCAGCAAAGTGTCGCGAATTGATTTTTATGGTGTTGGGGCATCAGGTATTGTTGTCGCCGACGCACAAAACAAATTCTTTCGATTAGGGATTCCGTGCAACTGCCATACCGACCACCCCACCATGGCCCAAGCCGCCGCCATTACGGACAACAGTTACGGCGTGATCGGAGTATCTAAGACGGGTGAGACAAAGTCAGTGGTCGAGGCTTGCAAACTCGCAAAGAAAAACGGAGCTACCGTGATTACCATTGCCTCCCCACTCTCTTCCCTTGCCGCAGCGGGAGGCCTTAGTGTGCTCGTAGATGTCGATGAAGACACCGGAGTGTATACACCCATGAGCTCACGACTCGCTCAGTTGGCGGTGCTGGATGTTATTCAGGTGACCCTGGCACTCAAGCTAGGGCTTCACGGTACTCAAAAGCTGGATCTAGCCAAAGCGGCTCTAAAGAACACCAAGGACATAGACAGTGAAGCACGTCACTCTGGGTAACAGTCACCTAGTTTCATCTCAGCTTGTTTACGGTTGCATGCGAACCGTTGGGGACGGGTCGCAACGGGAACGGAAGAAAGGTAAAGACGCCATCGCCGCTGCCATTGAGGCGGGCTACAATCACTTCGATCATGCGGATATCTATGGGCAAGGAGAGTGCGAGACCTTGTTTGGCGAGTTCTTAAGAGAAAACCCGGGGACGAGAGAAAGCCTCATCATCACCAGCAAGTGTGGCATACGTTTTCGTGACACACCGAACCCAGGGGATCCGGGTCGATATGATTTTTCTGCTGAGCATATCACTAAGAGTGTTGAGGGTTCCTTAACACGTTTGGACATAGACCGCCTGGACATACTGCTATTGCATCGACCGGACTATTTGTTTGATGCAATTGAAGTGGCGGAAGCTTTAGTGAAACTAAAAGAACAGGGCAAAGTGAGCCACTTTGGACTCAGTAACTTCAGCCCGTCCCAAGTTTCGCTGCTTTGGCAACACCTTGGACACGATTTGTTGCTACACCAAGTCGAAATCAACATTCACAACATAGATGCGTTTGCCAATGGTGTCCTGGATCAATGCCAGCAACTTCGTATTTCGCCTCAAGCCTGGGCACCAGTGGCCGGCGTTGTGCGAACACCGCTCAATGATCAATTCACTGAAGACGATTACAGACGTATACAACAAGAACTCGAACGCCAATCAGACAATTACGGCTTGGAAGATTGGGTTGTCGTCCTATCTTGGTTGCTTAAGCATCCTGCCAATATTTTGCCGGTCATCGGCTCCATTCAACCGACAAGGATTCAGTCTGCAGTTGACGCCACAGCTTTAGATTACAGCCGAGAAGACTGGTATCGTTTGTTAGAAGCAAGAAACGGGCAACCTGTGCCCTAATTGGAACCCAACCATGAAAATCGGCGTAGATTGGGGTGGGACAAAAATAGAAGTCGCTGTATTGGACGACTACGGGAAAATCGTTTGGCGTCAGCGTCAACCCACGCCTCAAGAAGACTACCCAGGATGTATTGAAACCCTTCATTCTCTGATTGCGCAGGCGGACTCATATGTAGGTAAAAAGACCAGCGTGGGTGTTGGCATACCTGGCACGTTGTCGCCCGCAACAGGCTTGGTTAAAAACGCGAATTCTACCTGGCTTAATGACAAACCCTTGGATAAAGACATCGCTCTCGCCTTGAACCGGCCGATTCGCGTCACCAATGACGCTAACTGCCTCGCTTTGTCCGAGGCAGTGGACGGTGCTGGTAAAGATGCTCATTGCGTCTTCGCTGTTATTGTGGGCACCGGGGTTGGCGGTGGCATAGCTATGGACAAAAAAGTTCATGCAGGACGAGGGCTGATTGGTGGCGAATGGGGCCACAACCCGCTTCCCTGGCCAACAGCCGAAGAGATTCCTGGAAACTTGTGTTGGTGTGGCAGACACGGGTGTATTGAAACTTATGTATCCGGCACGGGGTTATCCAGGGAATATAAGAAGTTGACTAAGAGCACAAAAACTGGCGAGCAAATTATTCACGCCATGCGAGCAGGCGAAACTCAAGCAGCAGACGCGTTTGAGACCTTGAGAAACCGTCTCGCCCGCGGACTGGCAGCTGTAGTGAACTTGCTGGACCCTGACATGATAGTCCTTGGTGGCGGCCTATCCAATGTGGATGAGATTTATCACGGATTGAGCGAAGCGATTTCGCCTTACGCCTTCACGGATGTCTTTGATACACCCATACGCAAGGCCCGACACGGTGATTCCAGTGGTGTCCGTGGGGCCGCCTGGCTTTGGAACGACGAATTCTAGCCGTCAAAAATAGATGTGAAGCTGAACAAACGCTTCTTCGGTATTTTGGAAGTCACTTTGCGGAATACCATCACTGTGCCTGAACCCCACTGAGAGCTGGGTAAACTGGATGGGAAAATACTCGTACACCGCACTCACCCGTGTACGATCATCCTCATCCACTTCGTTGTCGGGTTCGAAAAATTCGTAGGTGAGTTTTAGATTGTGACCTTTCTTAAAATTGATGTTCGCCTCGGCCAGACTCACGAGTTGCTCTCTAGGCCCTGTACCAAATCCTTCATCTCGGATATAGGCAACCTCCCCTAGCCAACTCACCTTTCCGGTACGAAGACCCGCGAACACACCACCCATGGTGCGATCACCGCCATCCACGTCATTAAAGTTGTAACTTCCACCGATACGCCATTGGTTTTGTATGTAGCTCCCTCGAAGACTGACTTGCTTGCCTTGATCGGTTTCACCGCCTCCCGCAGTGCCATTGGTTATCGCAAAATTCAAAGAGACTTTTTCTAACTCCAGCCCAGCCTCAACCCCGGTGTCCGGTGTGTTGTAATTAATACCAGGCACCGATCGCGTGAAGGCTGTGTCATCTTCAATTCGAAACCCAAAAGGCAAAAACATGCGGCCAGCTTTCAGATAAATCTTTTTGTCCTGAAACCAAAATAGTCCATAAAATTCTCGATTCGACGCGCTACCTGGAGCCACCTGCTGGTCCAGATAAAAGGTAATGCGATCTTTGATTAACTCGAACTCGGCATAAATCAATGCTTCTTCCACATTGAACTCCGACCGATTGTCTTGGTTTGGGATATTGACGTTGTCGTAGTTGGCGCGAGCGTCACCGCCGATGGAAAACTGCTCGGATATATCGCCATTCCAAATCTTAATGGGTTGTCTTGCGCTTAACAGGGTCTGACCGTAGATAGCACCATAATCCGTTCTCATCCCACCACCAGTGGGATTCACGTGACAACTCATGCACTTCAAACCACTTTGAACTGCTAGGTAGGGCTCCGCGTGGACATTTGCCAATGGCATCAGTAAACAAACCAACAACAATGCTCTTAGGTGTATCACTACAAAATTCCTTTGTTATTGAGGGGCACCATCAGTGACCCAAGTGCGAACGACATCGATGTCTGACTGTTCCAAGAAGGGTCCACCTTGAGGCATGCGACCGCCCACGGTTTGGGTACCCTCTAGTTTCTGAACCAAATAACTGTCATCTGGATCTCCTGGTTCCACTCGCAATAGCGTTGGCACTTGGCTGCTGGGTATGTTCACCAGCATGTTGAAGCTGTTGTCCTCATCTAATTGCAAACCCGCAGGGGCGCCGGCACCGGCGTGGCAAGTAATACACATGGGTGTGAAAATATTGTCTTGGATTGAACGCCACGTGGGTTGCAATCCAACGACGGGGATCTCAATAGTGAAGCTGCTAACAAAATCACCCCCTTCCGCACCGTCGTCATCACCGTCCAAACGTAGACCTTCAGTGTCCAGCAGAAAAGAAGGCGAATCGCCAGACAAAGTTATTTGATAGGTATCGTCTGCCAAACCAAGAGCCGACAGATCTACCGTAGCGCTTAAACCGTTACTCGCCAGCTGCACAACAAAGGTAGTGAATGAGGTTTCGTTGCCGTCTCCAAAAGAACCATCTCCACCACTGGACGTTAGTTGAATGGTGGTCGTGTTCAACGTGGAAGCATCCATAGCTTTGTTGAACACAATAGTGATCTCGGTGGGGACGACCGTTAGTCGCTCATCCTGGGCTGGCGCTATTGAGGTTACCCGGGGCAGCAATCCGCCGCCGCCATCAGCGGGAGCTAAGGCTCCCGCGGCGACCCAACTTCTAACCACATCTATGGTAGCTTGTGATAACGGTGGCCCATTAAGCGGCATCCGGCCACCCACAGACGCGCTTCCTTCCATTTTCTGAATCAAATAACTGTTGTCTGGGTCGCCGGGATCAACTCGTAGCAATGTGGGCACCTGGACGCTGGGTACATCCACCAACATGGCGAAACTATTCCCCTGATCCAGCCGTAGACCAACTGGTGCGCCCGCACCCGCATGACAAATGGTGCAAACAGGAGTAAGAACGTTGTCTTGAATAGATTGAAACTCAGCGACCAAGGGGCCACCACCAGAGCCTTCGTCTAATGGACGACCGTTGTTGTCTAGCCCTTCCCCGCTACCTGCTGAGCATCCCGATACAAAAAGATACACCAGCAGCAGATAATTCCATCGTGGCATCATGAGATTGCCTATCCCGTTTTGATGGC
>JBCCFQ010000188.1:0-6788 GCA_039029655.1 Pseudomonadota bacterium
ACTGATTGCTCCCACTCTAGCTCAAACCTCGGGCAATGTAGTCGTTGATTAGATTCTCAAAGAGTTATCGCGATGCTTACCATTATTTTTCTATTCAGCCAATTGCCACCGGAGTGTGGGGATTGGGTCCAAAATGTCGTAAACGGGAGGATTCACTGAATTGCTCCAGATGTCAATTCAGATTAGGGTGGGTACCGAAACGGGCAACTGTGCACAGAAGACAACCAAACCATGACTAAAACCGACCGAACAGCATTGTTTTACGCTTCTGTCATTTCTTTGGGTGGTTTCCTTTTCGGGTTTGACGCTGCGGTGATTTCAGGTGTGGTTGGATTCGTCACCGCTGAGTTCGATTTGAACGAGTGGTGGGTGGGCGCCGTGGTCAGCGCTCCTAGTTTCGGCGCAATGATTGCAGCGCTAACCGTTGGACCTGTGGCGGATTATGTCGGGCGTAAGCCGGTTATGCTGGTTTTGGCGCTGCTCTACACCGTTTCGGCCACTATTTCCGCCTTTGCTCCCGATGCGACTACCCTCCTAGCTGCTCGTTTTATTGGTGGGTTGGCGTTCGGTACATTGATGCTGGCACCGATCTATATTGCCGAGCTCGCACCTGCTCGGTTGCGTGGCCGCATGGTGTCAATTAACCAGCTCAATATTGTTGTGGGGTTCTCGGCGGCCTATTTCGCCAACTATTTTATTTTGGGAGCTAGTCAGTCCGGATCGAATTTCGCGCAGTCTCTCGGTCTGGACCAATTTGCTTGGCGTTGGATGCTCGGGCTCGAGGTGCTACCCGCCTTTATGTACTTCTTCCTCATGTTGATTGCGCCAGAGAGTCCGCGGTTTTTGGTCTTACAAGACAAGGTTGATGAGGCTCGACGAATAATGAGTCGCATTGCTCCCGCGGAACAAGTTGAAAACTTACTGCAGAGTATTAAGGACAGTTCAAAAGAAGTCACAAGCCATATTGGCGCCAAGATCAAAGATATGTTTCGTCCTGAGCTGCGGATGGTGCTTATTGTTGGATTGATCGCAGGAATCGCGCAGCAAAGCAGCGGAATTAATGTGGTGTTTTTCTATGCGCCGACGATATTCGAGCAAAGTGGTGTAGGCACCAATGCTGCGTTCGCACAGGCAACTCTGGTGGGCATTATCAACGTCGTCTTTACGATTCTTGCGATGGTTTTGATCGACCGCCTTGGTCGCAAACCGTTGATGTTGGCTGGGCTTGCCGGGGTTGTCGTCAGTATGACCATATCGGCCTACGGCTTTTACTCCGCACACTACGAACTGTCTATGGATGACGCAAGGGCTATTTCGCAGCAGTACGATATAGAGGGATTGGAGCGTTTGGCAAACATCCGCTATGAGGACGATGTTTCATTTAAGGCGGGAGCCTTCCATGCAATCGGTGAAGATGTCATGAAGGCCAACGAGGCCGTGGTTATTCAATCGGCAATTCATATGAACTCCACCATCGTTCTGGCGGGGATTCTTGGGTTCGTGGCTTCATTTGCGTTTTCCTTAGGTCCCGTAATGTGGGTTTTGTTTTCTGAAATTTTTCCAAATCGGATCCGCGGTGTTTGCATGGCCTTGATGGGTGTGGTTAATAGCGGCGTTTCATCGTTTGTGCAATTCATTTTTCCTTGGGAGCTTGCGACCCTGGGTAGTGCGGGTACATTCATATTGTTTGCAGCCTTTGCATTACTCTTCTTTGTATTGCTGGCTTGGCTGATGCCTGAGACGCGCGGTCGTTCCTTGGAAGAGCTAGAAAAGGAGCTTGCAGGCAGTTGAAGAAAGTTCGCTGGGGCATCGTTAGCGCGGGGCGTATTGCTAATACTTTTGCTCGAGACATGACAGCCACAAAAAATGGAGTCGTGGTCGCGGTTGCTGCCAGAAGTGGTGCTTCCGCCCAGTCGTTTGCTGATCAGTACAACATCCCCATCGCATTAGAGGGTTACGACGCGTTGTATGCAAGTCCAGAGGTCGATGCTGTTTATGTGGCCACACCTCATAGTCATCATTTAAAAAACGCAACTGATGCCTTGCGGTCAGGTAAGGCGGTCTTGTGTGAAAAACCAATTACGATTAGTGCGGTTGAATGCCAGCAACTCATCGACGTCACCGAAGAAACCTCTGGTTACCTGATGGAGGCCATGTGGACTTGGTTTTTGCCAGCAATTCGAAAGGCCAAAGAGTGGGTTCAGGCTGGGCGCATCGGAAGGATTGTTCGAGTCCATTCTGAGTTTGGTTACCCTCAAGTCTACGATGACAAGGAACGGCTATACGATGTAGAACTTGGCGGTGGTTGCCTCTTGGATATGGGTGTTTACCCGATTGCCTTTACCGCTTTGTTTGTGGATGAGGATCCGCTGCACATCAGCGTGGTGTCGCGACATGCGCCCAATGGTGTTGAAGACGATATCGTAGCGACCTTTAAGTACACAGAGACAGTAGCAACGCTTGGAACTTCGTTTCGTGCCAAGCTCAGAAATTGGGCTTACCTAATTGGTGAGACGGGCTACATTGCAATACCTGATTTTTGGCGAGGCAGTGAATGTCAACTTTGGGTGCTAGATGAGATGGTCGATCAATTTTGCGATGGTCGAAAGACCAACGGATTCGATTATCAGATCGATGCCGTTAACGATGACCTGGTCCAAGGGCGACGCGAGTCGGCGATAGTACCGCTGTCCCAAAGTATGCGCTTTCAGAAATATATGGACTTGGTTCGGTCGAAGTTTTGATTAGTGTTTTTTCGGGTGTGCTGTTGGAGAACACCATAGCCGTTTTCTAATTGTATTGAAGAGTAATCATGGGACCATTAGCAGGAATACGAGTTGTTGAGATGAAAGGTATTGGGCCTGGTCCTTATGCTGGAATGCTGTTAGCGGACATGGGTGCGGAGGTCATAGTGGTGGAGCGAGCCTCCAACCCCAGCGGCATCGCAATTCCCTCGGCGAAAGACGTGAACTCTCGCAGCAAGCGATCCGTCGCTTTGGATGTTAAGCATCCCATGGGGTTAGAGACGTTACTGAAGATCGTGGAAACTGCCGATTTGTTTATCGAGGGTTTCCGCCCAGGGGTTGCGGAACGCCTTGGATTTGGCCCCGAAGTTTGTATAGGGCGGAGGCCACCGCTGGTTTATGGCCGAATAACTGGTTGGGGTCAGACAGGTCCACTTGCCCACGCGGCGGGTCACGACATTAATTATGTTTAGATAACCGGTGTGCTGGCTGCCATCGGTACAAAGGCTAAACCCGTTCCGCCGCTAAACTTAGTGGGAGATTATGCCGGCGGAAGCCTGTTCCTGATCACGGGCATGTTGGCCGCGCTCATCCAGTCTCAAAGCACAGGCAAGGGGCAGGTGGTCGACGCCGCCATTACAGATGGTTCAGCAAGCCTTATGTCCATGTTCCATGGTTTGACAGAATTAGGCTCGTGGACGACGGAGCGTCAAGGAAACCTGCTGGATGGCGGGTCCCCGCAGTATGATTGTTACGAAACCTCCGATGGTAAGTTTGTTTCCGTGGGCTCTTTAGAACCAAAGTTTTTCGATTCGTTGTTGGAAAAGCTCGGAATAGGGGAGAACTCTTATTCGGATACCCAATCTCTTCGGCGAAAACTAGAAGAAGTCTTTTTGTCGAAGACCCAAGACGATTGGTGCCAAATATTGGAAGGATCCGACGTTTGCTTTGCACCCGTGCTCGATTTTCAGGAGGCAATTAATCACCCCCACAATCGAGCGCGACGTACATTCATAGATATTGATGGACTGACTCAGCCAGCACCCGCACCCAGGTTCAGTGGAACGCCGAGCCCTACTCCCAGTCAACCCGAGACCGAAGGGCGGAGCACCAAAGACGTTTTGAGGCAGATAGGGTTGAGTAACGGCGATATAGATGAGCTTAGCACCCTGGGTGTACTCACCTAATAGCTAGCATTTAGTCCTCATACTGTGGGACTCGCTTCTGCATGTGGGCCAGCAGGGACTCCTTATGGCCGCTAGAAGTCATCAATACCGTCTGCTCTTCAGATTCAGCCATCAAGATTTCGGCGTTGGTGGCATCCGATGATTTGTTAAGTACGCGCTTTGCGGCGCGAACAGATTGTGGGCTTAATCCGGCAATTGACCTTGCCAAAGACATAGCATGTTCTCGCGGGTCGTCCGAGATATGGGTTACCACACCAAATCGTTGAGCCTCTTCCGCTTGAACCTTACGACCCGTAAAGACAATCTCTCGGGCGAAGTCCTCACGAATCAAATTGCGTATGAGGGCCATTCCACCGAGGTCCGGAATAATGCCCCATCGTGCTTCCATAAATGACAACTGTGTGTCGGGAGCGGCAACCCTAATATCGGCACCTAAGGCAACCTGAAACCCTGCACCAAACACGTAGCCGTGAACTGCGGCAATTACTGGACACCCAAGTTCCCGCCAACCGAAGGCTGCATGTTGGAGCATGTTAGATATGCCATGGGTCCGGGTTACGAGATCGTTTATGGTGGAATCGCCAGCAAGTGTTTCTAGATCGATACCAGCGCAAAAGCTCTTTCCCTCACCGGACAAGACAACACATCGAACTGTTTTTTCTGTCTCTAAGCGGACAATGGTGTCGGACAAATCCTGAAACATCTGTCCCGTGATGGCATTCATTTTTTCTGGGCGATTAAATCGCACTTCAGCGATGTGGTCTTCTATGGTGGTAGAGATATTGCTCATGAGGGGTCTTATTTGCCTTTAAAAACTGGTTTTTGCTTACTGAAAAAAGCCTGGACCGCCGATTTCGCATCCTCCGAGCGGATGCAGCGGTTTTGATACTCACTTTCTTGATGAGCAATAGACTCGCGATCGGTTGTTGCTGCACTTTTTAGCAGGCGCTTGGTGTACATCAACGTTAGGGGTGCCCGTTTTGCAATACTCTTGGCCCACTCCAGAGTCTGATCTTTGAGCTCGTCGTTTGGAAAGATTTTGTTAATCATCCCTAACTCCATACACGTCTTTGCATCGAGATGTGTACATTCAGCGATAGCCTCAAAGGCTTTTTTGCGACCCAGATAGTTTAGGAAGTACCAAGTAGTGCCTCCATCGGGCACAAAACTAATATTTGAGAAAGGCGAAAACATGGTTGCTTGATCGGACATGGTGGTTAGATCACAGGCCATTGCCATACCTAAGGCGACGCCTCCTGTAACGCCGTTAATGGCGGCAAGGTATGTTTTTTTGCTGTTCTCGATGTGGTCGATGAGCGGTTTGTATTCGGTAACGCTGATGTCATAAATTTCGCTTTGACCCAAGGCTTCCTTTAGGTCAGTACCTGATGAGAAGCAATTGCCGGTGCCCGTTAGCATAACCACTCGAATTGACTCGTCGTGCTCAGCTTTCTGTTGGGCAGCGCCTAACGCTTGCCGCATGGGACGATTAAACGCATTCATGGCATCCGCTCGGTTGAGGGTAATCACCGCAACGTTGTCATGGGTTTCATAAAGTACTAGTTCGCTCATTTCAATTTCCACGGTGCTTGACCACTGACCCTACGTTAGTGGGTTTGGTTTGATAACAAAAGGTTGTATGTGCAGCAGAAGGTAACTGACTTTGAACGTTATCAGTATTCCACCACGATCTTACCAAAGTGGGCGCCACTCTCTTGATGACGAAAAGCGTCGGCCAATTCTTCCAGCGTAAAGGATCGATCCAGTACAGGCTTCCAACTGGATACGTCAATTGCCTTCACCATATCCTGCTGCATCTCGCGGCTACCGACGGCAACGCCAGTGATACGTGCATGCTTGAAGAACAGCTTGGGAAAGTCGAATTGGCCTTTTCTGCCCCCCAAAATTCCCACTGCGGTGATGTGACCTCCGTAGGCCACAGCATCTACCGAGTGGGCAATGGTCGCACTGGCACCAATATCGATGACGTGGTCGACGCCCCCGGAGGTCAGTTTGCTAACAGTCTTGCCCCACTTTTCATCGCCCTTGTAGTTAATGACATGCTGTGCGCCCATACTCCGCAGCTTGTCGAGTTTTTCTTCTGATGAAGAAGTTGCAATGACCGTTGCATTCGCAGCTTTTGCCAATTGCAGGCCGAATAGAGAAACACCCCCAGTGCCTTGAACCAAGACCGTGTCCCCAGATTTCATCTGACCTTCAACCACCAATGCGCGCCATGCTGTCACTGCCGCGCAGGGTAGGGTAGCAGCTTCTGCATAACTGTATCCATGTGGAATTTCCGTCACAGCGTTCTCGGTAACACAGGAATACTCGGCGGCAAAACCATCCACGCTTTCTCCGCATATGGCGGCTGTGTTTGCCGCAACGGGCCGACCACCTTGCCAGTTGGGAAAGAATAACGACATGACTTTATCGCCGGGTTGCCAGGAACTGACATAGTCGCCCACGGCAACGACTTCCCCTGCACCGTCGGACATGGGTATTCTACCTTCAGCCACCGGAATTGCCCCTTTGGCCACTAGGTAATCATGGAAGTTCAAGGAAGTGGCATGCCAACGCACCAAGATGTCATGGGGTCCGGGAGTTGGTTGATCTTGTTCCACGACAGTTAGGTTATCCAAACCACCGGGCTGTTTGAGCGAAACGACTCTCATGATATTCCTTAGGCTTCGGCTCTTATCGGCCAGATCAGTAGACTATAACGCCCCGAGCGTTGGCACCAGAAGCTAAGTCAGAAAAGGCTTCAGGGGCTTCGTCTAGGGAGTACCGTTTGGTAATCAGAGAGTCTAGTTGCAGTTGGCCTTTCCTGTAGGCGGCTATATCGACAATGTCGGTG
>JBCCFQ010000189.1:0-6759 GCA_039029655.1 Pseudomonadota bacterium
CGGACTGGCCCTGATGTGCGTCATGATCGCGACGCAGGCGGCCATGTATCAACTGCACCGCCAGGTGCGCGCCTCGGCCGAACTGATTGCCAAACTCTACGAGGGCCCTTTTGATCCTCATTTGCTTGGTGGACTGCAAACGACTCTACGCCAGGCGGATTGGTACCTGACCGTGGCTGTGTTTAAAAATGATCGTATCGTTGGCGTGTGGCCAGGGCTCAAAGAGCGTGTATATGGTGTGGCCTGTGATATCGGGTCCACCACGATTGCGGCGCATCTGTGCGACTTAACTACCGGGCAGGTTGTTGCCTCGGGTGGGATTATGAATCCGCAGATAAGATTTGGCGAAGACCTAATGAGTCGTGTTTCTTACGTCATGATGCATCCTGAGGGAACGGAGGAAATGACTCAGGTCGTTCGGCAAGGCGTTCAACAGTTGATTGAAGAAATCGTTGCTAACTGTGGCGCAGTCTCGTCGGATGTTATGGAAGTTGCTGTGGTAGGCAATCCGATTATGCATCACCTGTTTTTTGGAATCAGTCCAATTGAACTGGGGGGTGCACCGTTTGCCCTGGCCGTGGACACGGCTTTAGAAGTGAAGGGCCAGGACATTGAGCTACGACTGAATCCTGGCGCCCGGGTTTACGCCTTGCCTTGTATCGCGGGTCATGTGGGAGCGGACTGTGCGGCGATGGTCTTGTCCGAAGAACCGCAATTGCATGAAGAAGTAACACTATTAGTGGACGTCGGCACTAACGCCGAGATTGTCTTGGGCAATAGGGATCGTTTGCTGGCCTGCTCCAGTCCAACTGGGCCAGCCTTTGAAGGGGCGCAAATCAGTTGTGGTCAACGAGCGGCACCCGGGGCTATTGAACGAGTTAGGATCGATCCCAAAACGCTGGACGTGAAAGTTCGGGTGATTGGCTCGGATGTTTGGTCAGATGAGCCAGACTTTGCCGCTTCCATAGACAAGTTTGGTGTTACTGGTATTTGCGGTTCAGGCATTATCGAAGCTGTGGCCGAGATGTTCCTGGCCGGGGCTATTACAGCTGATGGTGTCATACGTCCAAAAGACAATCATGCGAGGTTCGTTCAGTCAGATCGCACCTGGTCCTTCGTATTATGCCAATACAACGAGATGGTCATCTCTGTGTCACAAAATGATGTGCGGCAGATCCAGCTGGCGAAGGCGGCTTTGTACGCGGGTGTGAAGCTATTAATGGACAAGAGCAACGTGCAAACGGTTGATCGGATCCGATTGGCCGGTGCTTTTGGTAGCCATATCGATGTGAAGCACGCCATGGTCCTGGGGTTGATTCCCGACTGTGATCTTGACCAAGTGGCGTCGGCGGGTAATGCGGCGGGGACGGGTGCACGGATCGCCCTATTAAATTCTCAAGCTCGAAGCGAGATTGAAACGTTGGTTCGAAGTATCGAGAAAATCGAAACCGCCGTGGAGGACAAGTTTCAGGAGTATTTTGTCGGCGCCATGGCTATTCCTCATAAAACCGATGGTTTCCCGCGTCTTTTTTCAGTGGTGGATCCGCCCCCCAAATCGGAACCTCCCGTCGCTACCGAGACCCGCCGCCGCCGCCGTCGCCGGTCTCAAGGCGGCTAAATCTTAGCCCCCGTCCCATCGCGCCCCATTATGTTGGTGCACTGCATTGAAATTGTTCATTTTTCTGTTCCCCACAGATGGCACTATGATTGTCAATTCGCGCCCTAGCAAGCAATAAAGTGTCGCAAGTAGCAACCTTGGCAAAGCCTACCTTCGTATAATAAAAGTGTCATTTTTCCACATTATGTGATGCCTATAGGGGGATACCATGTTCCGAAGAACCAAGATCGGCTGCGCAGTTGCGACCGCCATTACCGCAGCCACTTCAGGGACGGCCCATGCTCAACTCGAGGAGATTGTTGTTACCGCCACCAAACGTGCTGCCAGCATGCAGGACGTGGCCGTTGCGGTACAAGCGTTGACCGGGGACAGCATCGAGGAGCTGGGAGTTTCAAATTTTGATGAGTATGTTCAGTACTTGCCGAACGTGGTGCAGGCAGGTCGTGCGCCCGGACAGAACGAAATCTATATCCGAGGGGCAGCTACAGAACAGTCTGCCGTTACCGTTTCATCTGTACAGGGTTCGGCGCCCTCGGTTGCTTTGTATCAGGATGAGCAACCGGTTTCTTTTGGTGCTAGAAACTTAGATGTCTACACAACTGATCTAGCTCGAATTGAGGTATTGCCTGGGCCTCAGGGTACGTTGTTTGGTTCAAGCTCCCAATCAGGCACCGTCAGGCTCATCACCAACAAACCCAATGTGGACGCGTTTGAAGCCGGATTCGATACCAGTTTTAGCAGCACAAAGGATGGCGAGAGCAGTACTTCCGTCGAGGCCTATTTGAACCTGCCTCTGTCCGATAAGTTGGCGGTGAGAATTGCTGGTTACACAGACAGCGCTGGCGGTTGGATCGACAATATCCAGGGCTTTTACAACACTAATATTGAAGTCATGAATCGTAACCAAGTGTTTGGTGCGGCGATTTGTACTGGCAACCCGGCGGTAGATTCCGCAGGTTGTACTGGAAGAGCAAGCGTCGAGCGGGCGGAAAACAGCACGTTGGTTGAAGCGGACTTCAATGATGCAACCTATCGCGGTGTGCGATTCAGCGGGTTGTACGATTTCAATGATGACTGGAGTTTGTTGGTTCAACACACGGCGCAAACCTTAGAGACCGAGGGAGTTTGGGAATACGATCCAAACCTAAGCGGAGAAAGTTCGGTCAACCGCTTCGTTCCAGTGGAAAATCAAGACATGTTTGGTTTAACCACATGGACACTTAGCGGTCGCATAGCCAATCTGGATGTGATTTATACCGGTGGTTTCCTTGACCGTGATGTAGAGACCATCACGGACTACACGTCTTACACTCATGGTGGTGGATATCAGGTTTACTACATCTGTGCCGGCGGTAGTTATACTGGTCAAGCTCAGTGCTTTGACCCAACAAAACAATACAAAGACAATACAGACAACACACGCTTCACCAATGAAATACGGGTTTCAACCGATCCAGAGCGACGGGTACGTTTTACCGGTGGTGTTTACTTTGATGACGTCGAAACAAACTCGGAAGGTCAGTTCCAATATTTAGGTGCAGTAGATGCCGGCTTCAACGTCAGTGCGGCACCGGGTACCCTTAACGGCGTGGCTGTTGAAGGGGTGAACGACCCGCGCGGTCGTGGGCCTACGACTATTTTCATTAACGACTTCACGAGAAACGAGGATCAGATTGCGTTTTTCGGGGAGTTAGGTTTTGACATTACCGATACCGTTCGCGCCACCATCGGGGCGCGTGCTTACGATCTTGACTTTGAGTTAGCCGGCTCCACAGGCTCGTCATTTGGTTGTAAAGGGGCGACGACGCCTTGTGATGGAACCGGTTTTGATAATCGTGTGTCACAGCGATTGGAAGCGTTGGGTGATTTCATCGAAAACGGTACCCCTATCGATGCGTCAACACTCAATGGCATTAGTGATAATACTGTCATGTTGATCGAGCAGGGTGTGGCCAATGGTACTTTTAACCTGGAAGGGCTTGGCGCGGATGGTGTCGCCAATCAGGATGACACAATTATTCGCGGCAGCTTAGACTGGCGTCCCGGTGGTGGCGAGGTTCTTTTATTTACCACTTACTCGGAAGGATTTAGACCACAAACCGTGAATCGTAACGCAGGCACACCCGCCGGGAACCAAACGGGCGTATTCGAGGGTTTCCTTGTGCCCGCGGTAGCTCTGACTGATGAGCTAGAGAACTTTGAGATCGGACTTAAGGGTGATTTTTTGGACAATCGTTTGCGTTTAAACGCGACGGCCTATTTTTCTGAAATCACTGACTTACAAACCACCCGATTTGACCCGACAAACGTCGCTTTCTTGGTATTCATTGAAAATGTGGGTGATGCTGAAATTAACGGGATAGATGGTGACTTCACTTGGGCTGCCACGGATAACTTTACCTTAAGTGGTGCGTTTAGCTTTGTGGATTCCGAGCTGACCCGGCTCGATCCGCAGTTAGAAGGGGTGGCTGTGCCAGTTGGTAGCGAACTGCCGTTTACCCCAGAGTTTTCGGGTAATATCCGAGCTCGATATGACTTTGAGCTGCCCGCACTTGATGCTCAAGCTTATGTTCGTGGCGGAATCAACTATACCGGTGAGCGCAAAGCCGGCATCGTGGGTAACGCATTCTTTGCGGAGGATGTGACACGTGAAGTCTTTAACATAGCCAGCACCAGCTTGGAGATTGCGGCTGAGGGTGGCACGTTTGGGAACTTGATCGATCCTAGCACCGGGAACACGTTCCTGAACGGGCGATATGTGATGGAGTCATACACACTAGTTAATCTTGCGTTTGGTATTGAGAAGGATAACTGGTCCGCAGAGCTGTTTGTGAACAATGCCACGGATGAAAATGCGGCGATTTTTATCAACACACAAGACTTCCATCCACGCGTCACGACCAATCGGCCTCGGGAGATTGGTCTTAGGTTCTCTTATGACTTTGAATAAGGGATAAGGAAGATTAGACTTAAGGCCGAGCTACTGCTCGGCCTTTTGTTTTTGGTATTCCAAGCGCCATGGATCAGAAAACACACGAACATACTCTCGACGCCGCTAAAAAACTGGTACAACAAGCCGCGTTTTCTGAAGCAGAAGACATGATGCATGACTTCTTGTTGAACTCAGACTTATCCCAACATGCACGCCGAGATGGTCTGTACACTCTTGCGGTATCCCAACGCTACCAGAAAAAACTGGATTCTGCCTCGGAGACCCTGAAGGAGCTCAGAAGCCACGCACCAGACTACGGTCGAGGTTATCAAGAGCTTGGGCACACTTATCTTGAACAGAAACAAGTGTCTCTAGCAATTAAGGCATATGAAAACGCCGTGCACCACAACCCCGCATTGCAGGCCAGTTGGCGCGCATTAGTCAATCTTTATGGGCTGACAGAAAGGCATGAAAGTGCCAATGCGGCGGCACAAGAAATTGTGCGCTTTGCCAATTTACCGCCTGAACTAGTCAGCGTGTCTGCTCTTATTCATGACAAGGAGTTGTACAAGGCAGAACGGCTTTGTCGACACTTTCTGAGAAACAACCGTCATCATGTAGAGGCTATGCGTTTGCTGGCGGAGATTGGGGTTAAGCTCGAAATGTTGGACGATGCCGAGTTTTTGCTCGAAAGTTGCGTTGAATTTGAGCCAGAGTACAACCGGGCCCGTTTTGAATATGCCGATGTCCTGTTACGCCGTCATAAGTTCCAGAAAGCGCTTGAGCAGGCTCAGATTCTCAATCGAAAAGAGCCTGATAATTTAGCCATCCGGTCACTGGTAGGGTCCGCCACGGTGGGGCTTGGCGATCACGAAGAGGCTATTTCTATTTTTGATGAGGTGCTTGCAAAAGAGCCCAATCAAACAAAGGTCTATGTAACAAAAGGTCATGCACTCAAAACCATTGGAAGGTTTGATGATGCCATTGCGTCCTATCAGCAAGCCTACAAGGTAGAGCCAAACCATGGAGACGCTTTTTGGAGTCTGGCTAATACAAAGGTGTATGAGTTCACGGACCAAGAAATTGAACATATGCGACGTGAAGAGGCGTCCCGTGATATAGCGCTAGACGACCGCATACACATGTGCTTTGCTTTGGGTAAGGCTTTGGAGGATAGAGGTGATTTTGAAGGGGCATTTCATTACTACTTTTGTGGTAACACCTTAAAACAGGATGAAATGCGCCATACGCCCCAGCGTTTGGCGGCGCGAATTCGAGCGCAAAAAGAGGTCTGTACCAGAGATTTCTTTGACCAGTATGTTGGCGTTGGAAGCCAGACTTTCGACCCTATCTTTATTGTGGGTTTGCCGCGGGCAGGCTCTACATTATTGGAACAAATCATTGCTTCCCACTCTCAGGTTGACGGCACTCTAGAGCTGCCGCACATTCTGAGTTTGGTTAACAGACTTCGGGATCGGAATTTACCAGAGTCAGAGCAAGGATCGAGGTACCCCAGAATACTTCATGACCTAGATGCGGATCTCTTTGCGCGCTTTGGTGAGCAATACCTGACCGAGACGAGGGTTTTTAGAGCCGGTGCACCACGCTTCATAGACAAAATGCCGAACAACTTTGTTCACGTAGGTCTGATTAAACTCATTCTGCCCCACGCAAAAGTCATTGATGCTAGACGTCATCCCATGGCGTGCTGCTTCAGCGGTTTCAAGCAATTATTCGGTGAAGGGCAAGATTTTTCCTACGGCTTACCGGAAATGGGTAACTATTATCGGGAGTATGTGGGATTGATGAAACACTGGGATGAGGTGTTGCCAGGTTTTGTCCTCAGAGTGAATCACGAGGATGTAATTGAGGATCTTGAAGGGCAAGTGAGAAGAGTGCTGGAGTTTCTTGACTTGGAGTTCGAATCTGGATGCGTGGAGTATTACAAAACAAAACGTAGCATCCGAACACCGAGTTCCGAACAAGTACGCCAACCCATCTATCGCAGCGGTATGGAAGTTTGGCGAAACTTTGAAAAATGGTTGGATCCGCTCAAAAAGGAATTGGGCCCAGACATACTTCGGGCATACAGGATTGACTGATGCGAGTCGCGATAAAAAATCGTAAGGTGTTTGAAACCAATATAGAAGCCTCTAACCCACGAAAAGTGGAAGGTTGTCTGGATCTTGGCCGTGTCGACATATCTAGC
>JBCCFQ010000190.1:0-6736 GCA_039029655.1 Pseudomonadota bacterium
CTAGGCTCTAGGCTCTAGGCTCTAGGCTCTAGGCTCTAGGCTCTAGGCTCTAGGCTCTAGGCTCTAGGCTCTAGGCTCTAGGCTCTAGGCTCTACCAACATTGTCATCCCGGCGCAGGCCGGGATCCAGTCAATACTTTGCCGCGAAGCGGCACCTTCGATTCAAATCATCAAAGCATTACCCTATTAAGCGGCGTCGCTTCGCGACTCTTTCTCACTGGATCCTGCCCTTCGGCAGGATGACGGTCGCATCCAGACACCAGCCACAAACCTCACCGCTTCAACGTAATTAACCGCCTCACCGTTTTCCCAATCACCTCACAAAGCCCTTGGATAGCCGGAACCCGGGCGCTACCGTGTCGCCATATGGCACCGATAATCCGGTAAGGCACTGGACTGCGAAACGGTACGTTCACTACGTTGCTTTGGCGGGTACCCGGCGCTACTGCCAATTCCGGTAGTAGCGTGATTCCCGTTCCCACCGCCACCATGTGTCGTAGGGTTTCTAGGCTGGTAGCGCGGAAGTTGTTCTCACGAACTTGGGTTGTGGTGCACACATCCAAGGCGTGGTCTCTTAAGCAATGGCCCTCGTCTAACAAGAGCAATTCTCTATCGTTGAGGTCATCCATAGAGACCCCTTTGCGATTGGCTAACTCGTGGTCTGGCGGTAACGACAAAACAAACGCTTCTTTGAAAATTTCTTGGGTCGCATAACCATCATAGTCGATGGGCAAAGCCAATACCGCTACGTCAATGTTGCCTTGATCCAATTCTTTCATAACATTATCTGTCAGATCCTCTCGCAACAAAAACTCTAAATCGGGAAAAGCTTTGTTCAAGGGCTCCATGACATGAGGCAACAAATATGGCCCCAAGGTCGGAATCACGCCAACTCGCAACTGACCAATGAGCGGATCTTGATGGCTATCTGCCCAGGTGACCATGTCATCCACCTCAGAGATTATCTCACGGGCCCGGCGCACCACTTCTTGTCCGGCGTCGGTGAGACGTACTTTTTTTCGTGCCCTCTCGAACAACTGTAACCCTAGAGTCTCCTCGAGTTTTCGAATTTGCATGCTCAAAGTGGGTTGGCTAACGAAACACTGCTCAGCGGCTTTTCCAAAATGCAATGTGTCTGCAACCGCAATCAGGTAACGAAAATCACGTATATTCATTAATAGCCCTCATCTATCAACTCTTAATCTACAATAAAAAATTCAATAGATCAGCTATGTTATACTGACGCTATGGAAGTGTCTGAAGCCACACCGGGACACCGGATCTCAGCCGGTGTCGTGGTTGTGAGACCAAATGAAGCCGATTTTGAGTTTTTGCTACTGCGAGCGTACCAGCACTGGGACTTTCCCAAGGGTCTCGTGGAAGCCGGTGAGACTTCCCTTCAAGCTGCGGTGCGGGAAGTAGAAGAAGAAACCAGCATCAGTGACCTAGACTTTCAATGGGGTGAGCACTACCTAGATACCGGACCCTACAATCGCGGCAAAACAGCTCGTTACTATCTAGCCCAAACTCGAAAAACCGATATTTATCTACCCATTAATCCTGATCTGGGAAAACCGGAGCATGTGGAATTTCGGTGGTGCGAGTATCGGGAGAGTATGAAACTGACGTCGGCCCGCGTTCGCCCTGTTGTGAACTGGGCCGCCAACATCCTTAAGATAGACTAATGCTACTTCGAAGTTTCATAGGGTTTGGGCTACTGGCAATTGGCACAGCAAGCGCCAATGAATCAGAACTCACGTCGCGCACGGTTCGTTTGGGTAACGGCGATACCATTAAACACCTTTATGAAGACGGCGTTCCGGTTTTGATGGACAACAAGCATGTCAAAATCGAATTGGCCGGGTATCAGCTGGGCAGTGATAACAAGGGTGTTACTTGGCGTTGGGCTTTTACGTTGAGCCTCAAGGAAAACCCACCTTCCGTGATCACTGTTTCGGACGTCACGGAAGGTAGGGCAAGACTACTGATCCAAGACAATCAAGGTATGTTTACAGGTCTTCGTTGGTTTGGTCAGGGTGATAAGTTTTATCCCAGCGCAGAGGCACTACCGTGGCTTTATGATTCCGGAACAACCCAAAGAATTTATCGTCTAGACATGCGACTCACCACCGGTGAGCACAAAGTACTTTATCAACCGGCCATATACACCGCAGAAAGCAAACGCAAGATTCTAAAGCTGATTAAAGCAGGCAGTATCAAATAACTGTCGCCAATTACCTACACTGGATTAATAGTCAAAGAAGTTAGAAATCACCTTAAAAACGGTGTCTTAAGCCGAATTTTCCGTTACAATTCCGGCGGAATATTCGCCTAAAACAAAGGAAATTCAATATGACCAAGCTTGTTCAACGTACCCTAGGTTTAGCTCTGTGCCTGGCGTTCGTATCTGGCTGCGCCAGTACGTCGCTACAGGACGCAGTTGACGAAGCTAAAGCCGCTGCAGAAGCTGCACGGGCCGCCGCTGCGAGTGCTCAGTCAGACGCTCAAGCTGCTAGCTCTTCTGCCAACGAAGCCAGAAATATGGCTGCTGCCGCACAACGAACCGCCGACGCCGCACAAGCTGCTGCCGCTGATGCGAAAATGTGCTGCGACGCTAATTCCGAGAAGTTGGATCGGATGTTTAAGAACGCAATGTCAAAATAGTTGCATTCAAGGAATTTCCTTCAAAGCCGCCTTTCAAGGCGGCTTTTTTTTGGGCTCCGTTAAGGACTGTCTCCACACAAATCCACTGTCGCTTGGGCATCACACCAAGTATCAAGCGAACCATCTTCGGAGATACGTACAGGCCTTTCTGAGAAGGGATATGGTACACCTCGCCGCTGTTCGTAGACCGACTCGGCCATAGGCCAATCAATAGTTGTGGTGGTTTCATCGGTGGCGGCCACTACAGCCTCGGTTAACAAAGTGAGGCCCTTTTCCTGAAACGCTTTGTCTTCTTCTAAAGGTGTATGGGCCTCAAGATAGAGCACGCTATCCTTAAGACCGACTTTGAATGGTTGATTGACGATGCGCACTGGGGTGCCCACGGGAACACGCTGGAATAGACTGGCAATATCCTCCGGAAACATACGCAAACAACCGTGGGTCACGCGCATACCCACACCCGCAGGTCGATTGGTGCCGTGAATAAGATAACCGGGAATACTCAAACGCATGGCATGTGCGCCAAGAGGATTGTCGGGACCAGGTGGCACCACACCGGGTAGCTCTCGACCATCGGCCTTTGCCTCAGCACGAACCGACTTTGGTGGATACCAGCTGGGGTTGGTCACCTTGGACACCACTTTGGTTACGCCTAAAGGGGTTTTCCAGTCCATTCTGCCGATGCTCACGGGGTAGGTTTCCACAACCTCCGGGGCATTCTCTGGGAAATAGTAAAGACGCATTTCTGGGATATTGAGCACGATACCGTTGCGCTTAGCCTTGGGCAGCACAAAACGGGTGGGTACGATGACCTCAGTGCCCACTTTTGGAACCCAAGGGTCAACGCCGGGATTGGCCGCTTCGATTTCTCGATAGCCAACACCGAATCGGCGACCGATATCCAGCAAAGTTTCCCCCTCCTGGACCACGGCCGTCTCCAACACGCCCACGATGCTGGACCCGTCATCGGGTAGCTCCAAGGTCAGTCCAAAACTGGCCTGGGAGAAGACCAAGATGCTGAGCAAAAACCAAACTTTTCTTGTAAGAACCGTCATTTACGACAATCCTATAACGCAATCTCAAGGATGTCGATGACGTCTATCCGGTATTTTGCAATCCCTGGGCAATGCCGTTGACACTGGCCAGCAGAGCCGACAATAAGCGGTCGTCTTTTTGATCACTCATGCGCCAACGCTCCAGCAGGTCCACCTGCATGAGGTTCATAGGGTCAACATAAGGGTTTCTGAGCTCAATGGCCCGGGCGATGGAAGGCGAATGGGCCAACAATTGTGAAGTCTCCTTGAGTTCCAGGATCAGAGAGCGTGTTTGCTGGTACTCCTCGCGAATTTTCTGGAATATGGGATCAAACCGCGCCTCGGTGAGGATCATGTAGCGCTCTGCTATGGCCAAGTCAGCCTTCGCCAAAACCATTTCAACATCGTCTAGCATGGTGGCAAAGAACAGACACTCCTTGACCATAAGTCGCAAGCCCGCCTCACCATGTTGGGCCACCGCATCGGCCAAGGCCTGCCCAAAGCCGTACCAGCCAGGCAAAATTAGGCGGGTCTGGGTCCAGGAAAACACCCAGGGAATGGCCCGTAGATTATCAATGTTGCCGCCACCCCGTCGTGATGGTGGTCGGGAACCAATCCGCATTTGTTCCACGGCGTCAATGGGTGTGAATTGGCGAAAGAACGTGGCGAAGTCCTCTGTTTCGTAAACCAAACCACGGTAGGTTTCCTTGCCGGAAGTGGCGATGGTTTCCATAATGGAAGACCAGTCGTCTCTTTCCAAAATACTTTGATTGGTATCCGGAAGTAAGGAAGCGGTGACCACCGAGCCCCAGGCTTGCTCGAGGTTGCGAATAGCGATCCCTCGAAGTCCAAATTTGTGATTGATGGTTTCACCCTGTTCCGTCACTCGCAGGTGACCATTGACGGTACCCTTTGGCGCCGACAGGATGGCATTGTTAGTACGGCCACCACCACGACTGATGGATCCACCCCGACCATGAAAAACCACAAGTTTGGTATCAAAAGGTTCTAGAGTGCGAGCCAATTCCGCCTGACCCTTGTACAGCGCCCATCTCGACGCGGCCAGCCCACCATCTTTGTTACTGTCTGAGTAGCCCACCATGACCATTTGACGGTTATTACGTCGACGAAGGTGGCGTTGATACACCGGAAGTTTCAACAACTCCTGCAAAATTCCAGACCCGGCATTCAAATCATCAACGGTTTCAAACAAAGGAGCGATATCGAAATCCGGTTGTGACAACCCAGCCAAACTGCTCAAGTAAATAACCGACAGCACATCATCAACACCTTTCGCCATGCTGATGATGTAGCTAGAAACAGCGTTTCGTCCGTAACCTCGCTGACCGGTTTCAATGGCACGAAATACATCCAACGCCGACTCGACCTCAGGGTCATCAGGTACATCGGTACGACCTGCAGTCAATACTTCCAGCAAAACCTCAGAACGTTGTTCGGCACTCAGGTCATTCCAATCGTTGCGCCCCAAACATCGACCTACGAGATCTCTATGCACTCTTGCGTCTTGGCGGACATCCAAGGTGACCAGGTTAAAACCAAATGTCGCGGCACGTGCTTCCAATCGTTGTACGGCAAACAACCCGGCATGATTGCCACCGTATTCCTGCAAGCTCTTCTTGACCAGACGCACGTCGGCCAGAAACTCATCCGGCGTTTCGTAGCCATGATCCTCGTCGTGATAGGTAGCTTTTACCCTAGCACCCACCAAGGTAAGAAACCGTTGGTAGGCCATGTCATTGTGGCGTTCATGAATACTGGCGGAGATGTCAGGAAACAACGCCTCGTAGCGGTTCATTTTTAACAACAAATCTGAGGCAACCGTGACCAAACGATCCGATTGAGTCAATTCCGACGCAAGTTCGGTTAGTTCCAAAAAATAGTTATTCAAAATAAGTTGTCGTTGCCGGTTCAAGCTCGACATTAGTGTGGTGGCATTCACGTTGGGGTTGCCATCCATATCGCCGCCAACCCACGAACTAAAACGCATCATGATAGGCAAAGCATGCTGCCCAGCTTTTGGACCGTAAACTTCTTCTAGTGCTTCACGAAGATGCTCGTAAAAAACGGGCACAACTCTATAAATCACGTCGGTCAAAAAGAACAAGACGTGCTCTAGCTCATCCGCTACGGTTAGTCGGGTCGATGGATGTTCCAGCGTTTGCCACGCGATGGTAATTTCCGAACGTAGGCGATTAAGAATGACGTTCTTTTCCTGGGGTGTAAGCGTTGGATTAAACCGTTCCACCAGTCGCTTGGCGATTCTTTGATGCTTGCGCAAAATAGTCCGACGTGTGGACTCAGTGGGATGCGCCGTAAACACAGGTTCCACCAGCATAGTTTCCAAAGACTGGTATAGATCAGTCATGGAAATGCCTTTTTGCTTTAGGTGTCGCAAAACTGCGACGAAGCCGCCTCGTTGGGGTGAGCCATCCCCCATTAGATAGTCCCGACGACGACGAATGCGATGCACTCGTTCGGCAAGATTGGTAATTTGGAAGTACACCGAAAACGCTTTTATTAAGGAGTCTGCCTGGTCGGAGGCCAATCCAGACACCGAGCTGATGAGTCGTTCTTGGGCATCTTGCTCACCGGCACGACGGGCTATGGCCAAGCGCCGAGACTCCTCCACCCGTGCAAACAAGGAACGTCCCCCCTGCTCCTCTAGGATCTCACCCAAAAGTGCGGCGAGCATACTGACATCCTCTCTTAGAGGCGCGTCTTTTGAGTCAAACTGAATATCTTCGCGTTTCATTATCTACTACAACACCTAAAAACTGACGGTCGACAACTCGGTTACCATTGGGCACTATATGCGCTAAATACCCGTCTGGGTTGACCGAGATTATCCATGAAATTTCGACTTATTGCGTTAGTCTTCTTGATCTCGTTATCTTCTAGCGTCGTTGGGCAGACGCGTTATGTGGAAGATCGCCTAGAGATTACCATGCGTAACGGCCAAAGTACTCGTAACGCTATTGTGAGGATGTTGAAGAGCGGAACGGCCGTGGATGTCATGGA
>JBCCFQ010000191.1:0-6735 GCA_039029655.1 Pseudomonadota bacterium
ACCAAGGAACACTCTTCATGTTTGCACGATTTGATATCCGATCGTGGCTTACCTTGCCACTGTTTTTCCTCGCTTCATTCGCCTTCGCGGACATTGATCCAGAAACCTTTCCTGCCGAAATTCGAGTCTTGGAATGGCGGGAGATAGGGCCCTATCGCGGCGGACGTTCCGCTGCTGTTGCTGGTATTCCTTCGGACCGGGAAACCTATTACATGGGTACAACCGGTGGTGGTGTTTGGAAGACCATCAATGGTGGTTCGGCTTGGCAAAACGTTTCCGACGGGTATTTTGGTGGATCCGTTGGTGCTGTGGCTGTTTCTGAGTGGGACCCCAACGTTGTTTATGCGGGACTGGGTGAGAAGACTGTGCGGGGCAATGTCTCCC
This sequence comes from Pseudomonadota bacterium, assembly GCA_039029655.1. Classification (GTDB taxonomy): domain Bacteria; phylum Pseudomonadota; class Gammaproteobacteria; order Steroidobacterales; family JBCCFQ01; genus JBCCFQ01. The sequence continues at coordinate 385 of JBCCFQ010000191.1, forward strand.
CTGGCGATGGTATCTGGCGCTCGGAGGATGCGGGTGATACTTGGACTAAACTGGGACTAGAGGGTACCCAACACATCTCCAGGGTCCGGATTCATCCAAAGAACGCCGACTTGGTGTACGTTGCGGCAATGGGTCATCTGTTTGGGCCCAATAGCGAACGAGGTGTTTACCGATCTTCGGACGGCGGTAACAGTTGGGAGAAGATTCTTTTTGTCAGCGAAGAGGCTGGTGCTGTTGACCTTGCCATGGACCCCGCAAATCCTCGTATTTTGTACGCTAGCACCTGGACAGTGCGGCGCACACCCTACAGTCTTGAAAGTGGCGGAGAAGGATCAGCTCTGTATAAAAGCACTGACGGTGGCGACAACTGGACATTGATCAGCGAAAACGAGGGTTTTCCCACCGGAACCCTTGGCATCATCGGCATCACCGTTTCGCCCAGCAACAACAAAAACCTTTACGCCATTGTGGAGGCCGAAGAAGGTGGCGTGTTTCGTTCACGGGACGGAGGTGAAACTTGGGCTAAGGTCAGCGAGGACCGAAACTTAAGACAACGGGCTTGGTATTACACGCGTATCTATGCTGATCCTGCTGATGAAGAATCCGTGTATGTTTTGAACGTACGCTTTCATCACTCTAAGGATGGTGGCCGTTCCTTTTCCGAGATCGACACACCTCACGTAGACAACCATGACTTGTGGATCGATCCGTCGGACCCCCTTCGCATGATCGAAGCTAACGACGGTGGGGGCAACATTAGCTACGACGGTGGTGACACCTGGTCGGTGCAGTCCAACCAACCCACCGCTCAAATGTATAGAGTGTCCACCGACAACGACTTTCCCTTTCGCCTGCTTGGTGGCCAGCAAGATAACTCGGCTATCCGTATTCGATCTCGCTCAGCCCAAGGCTCTTCTATTTCCCGGCGAGACTGGGATCCCACAGCAGGGGGCGAGAGTGGGCATATCGTTGCCAAGCCGGATAACCCGGACATCGTGGTGGGTGGATCCTATGGTGGTTACCTAACAGTGGTTAACCACAAGACCGGTGCAAGTCGAGTTATTAATGTCTGGCCCGACAATCCTATGGGCTGGGCCGCGGCGGATCTCAAATATCGATTTCAATGGAATTTTCCCATCGCATTCTCCAAGCACGATCCTGACCTACTTTACGCTGCGGCCAACGTATTGTTTCAAAGCTCCGATCTTGGTGAAACCTGGCAACAAATCAGTCCCGATCTTTCGCGCAATGAAAAAGATCGAATGGGTGCCTCGGGTGGCCCAATCACAAAGGACAACACCAGCGTGGAGTACTACGGGACGATTTTCGCCCTTGCAGAGTCTCAGCATGAACAAGGTGTCATCTGGGCGGGTACTGACGATGGAAAGGTGCACGTGACTCGGGACGGTGGCAACAACTGGGCTGACGTGACGCCCTCTAACTTACCGGAATGGGCGCAGATCAACGGTTTAGAAATTGACCCCTTCAATCCAGCCGGCGCCTATGTTGCGGCAACCCGCTACAAGTCCGACGACTTTGCGCCGTATCTCTATTACACCAACAACTGGGGCCGCAGTTGGACAAAGATCACCCGAGGCATCCCTAACAGCCACTTCACAAGGGCGTTGCGTGCTGATCCCGATCGCCAGGGCTTGCTGTATGCCGGGACTGAATACGGCATTTACTATTCAACGAATAACGGCCGTGACTGGCAGTCACTTCAGCTCAATCTGCCCCTCACCTCCATCACCGATCTTGCGGTTAAGGAGCAAAAGCTTGTGGCTGCTACACAGGGTCGCGGTTATTGGATTCTTGATGACTTAACTGTTTTGCATCAGCTTGATGACGATAACTCTGGGTTATACCAGCCCGGAAACGCCTATCGACTGACAGCGGGCAATCAGCGAAGTGAAGCCTCGGGCAGAGCTGGCACCAACCCCTATCCGGGTGTCACCTTTTACTACACATTACCAGACGAAGTTGGCGACGAAACCGAAGTCTCGCTGTCGGTCATGGCTGCCGGTAGCGACGAAGCCATCTGGACTTGGACACGCCAGCCCGTCGAGGAGCCTGAAGAAAAACCGGGCAAGGATGCACCGCCACCGACCGATGTACTTGAAGTCGAAGCTGGGCTCAACAAGCACTCTTGGGACCTTAGCTTTCCGCCAATGGAGCGGTTCGACAATCTGATCCTGTGGATCGACGCCCGAAGTGGGCCCATGGCCGTTCCTGGTGAGTACACGGCACGGCTTGAGGTTGATGGGGAAGTAACCGAATCGTCTTTCCAGGTGGTTGCCGATCCTCGTTCGTCCATGACCCAATCTGACTACCGGGCGCAATTCAAGTTTGCAATTGATGCTCGTGACTTGCTCTCTGATGCCCACAACAACATTACTCGGCTGCGTGGGCTGCGGTCTCAGCTCGAGGGACTCAAAGCCCGAATTGAAGAGGACTCGGAGCTCGCAACATCCATAACAGAAACCCTGGACAAACTGACTGCCATAGAAGAGTCGCTGTACCAAACAAAAAACGAGAGTCGCCAAGATCCATTGAATTTCCCGATTCGCCTAAATAACAAGCTGAGCTACATCATGCTGCTTGCCGCAGGAAGCGAGGCGGCGCCAACGGCGGCCATGATAAAAGTACGAGATGAATTGACCGGCAAGATCAAAGCGCAGCTTGCCGCTCTCGACGACGTCATGGCAACAGATGTTCCGAACATCAACCGTCAAGCTGCGGGAATAGACTTGATCGCGGTTGAGACCGCGGAGTGATTAATAAAGGCTTGTTTGGAAGTGGAGCACTGTTACGGTGCAAGATTTGAGCCTTTTAAAAATTCCAGAATAATCCCGGTCATTTTATCGGTGCCGCTGGGAGATAAGGCATCACCTGCAAGCACGTGTTGATAAGGATCATCGGCTCCGTCAAAGGGAACCAGTTGTTTTATAGGTGATCCGAATTCCTCATAGGTGGAGAGTATTGCGGGAACATCCACAACTTTGTCGTTGGGGGAATAGATCATCAACGTTGGTATTTTGATTTTTGATTTATCTATGGCCTCGACGATTTTTAACAGACGGATTAGCTCACGAATAGCGGCTAAGGGATAGGAGTAGGTCCAATACTTCCCATGGAGATCATTGGATGGTTCCCAAGACACCTGTTCGCCGACTTGCATTTCTCCTAGGGTAATACCAATACGGTAAGGCAAATCCAAAAGGTAGGCATTTTTGTCGGGTAAGGCAAAGTTTGGTGAGATCATTACCATGGCCGCTAGGTTTTTCTTCAGCTGCTCCTCGGCGGCAATCCAAGTGGACAACGTGCTGCCCGTGGAGACTGATACTACGATGACTTCGTCGCCGAGCATCCGACCCAGGGTCATAGCTTCTCTGATATCCCCGAGCCAGTTCTTTACGCTTCCTTCAAGCATGTGCTCACCCTTACGACCATGCCCAGTGAGTCGCGTGTAAAACACGTTGGCCCCTAGGGCTTTGGCGAGGTTTCGGGTGACAGGTGAGGTTTCTTGTCGGGTGGCTGAAAATCCGTGTAGATAGACAATGGCGTAGTCGGTTTTTTTGATTTCATCATTTGCCCAAAGAATGGTTTTTTCCGTGCCAGGGGTAATGTGGTCAAACTGGACCTCGCTCTGAGCCAAAAACTCATCTAGAGCGGACAATTGGTCCGGAAGTTCAGCTTGGGCTGGCCAAACAAATGCAAGAATCAGAATGAGTGCTAGATACTTCATGTGAAAAAAAACGCCAGTGTTTCCACTGGCGTCTTTGCTGAGCATAAAAGTTAGTTGAAGTGCTTACGCAAGGTTAAACCAAATGTTGCAGGTTCTCGTGAATAAGCATTCAAACGACCATCCTGTGCGGGCACGTCAAAGTTGGTGCCATAGTACTCTTCGTCAAAGATATTACGTCCCCAGAGGGTAACGTCGATGTCCTGGTCTGGGAAGTTCACACCGAAGCGGATGTTCACCAGATTGTAAGAGTCTTGGAACTTCAGCGGGTCGTTGTTGCCGTCCATAGACTGATCGCCTACGTAAACAAACTCACCCAGGGCGAACAAGCTCACACCGTTGTCCATGTTGAAGTCTTTTCTTAGCGTTGTGCTAAAGAAGTCTTCGGGGTTGGTGGACACTCGGCCACCACTACGGTTACAAAAACCGTCCGTGGGGTTTTCGCGACCAGGATCTGGTTGACCCGTATGGAAACTGAAGGCCACCCAGCAGTTGCCCGCTAAGAACTCGCCATAGTCAGCAACGGTCTTGGCATAGGCTGCGCGAACGGTGACGGTGTCAGAAGGCGCCCAATATAGTTCGACTTCAGCGCCATAAGTGTCAAGGGTGGCGGCGTTTTGTAGATTAAAGCCGGTACCTGTGAAGGAGTTGGTCTGGAAGTCATCCACATCGGTCACGTGGGCCGCCACATTCAATCGCAAGGCTTGATCCGGAAAATCAGCCTTAAATCCGACTTCTACTGAGTCAACGATTTCTGCATTAAACACCGGGTTAAACGCTTGGTTAATCCTGTCAGTGTTGGTGCCGCCAGACTTATAACCCTTGCCGTAAGAAGCATACACCAGCAAGTCATCTGTGGCAGCGTATGAAATTTTGAATGTACCCGTTACCTGATCTTCTTCAAGCAATACATCCAAGTCTGGTCGGGGGGCTAACGGATCAAACAGGTAGTAACCCCAACCTGGCACATAAGCTGGTGCAAACGTTGTGGCGTCAAAGGGCTGACCGGCAGCCGCTAGGCCGAGATTAAGACCGATGGCGCCTAAATCTGGTGGCGGACCATTAGCATCTTGCACAAAGGTGCCCAGAAGTGTTTTTTCTTCGTTTGTATAGCGAAGACCAAAGGTTAAGGTCAGTCGATCGTTCACGTTCCAGTCTGCCTGACCAAAGGCCGCGTAGCTTTCATGTTCCTGGATGGTGGTGCTGACCGCAGTGCCTACAGGGAAAGCGGTGGCCGCCGTGGGTAGAGCGCCGCCGGTGAGCTGGTTTAGAAGATTTAGACCGCCAGTAATTTGGTCAAGACCTAGCGCAGCCGCGATAAATGGGTCTAGCCCCGGACCGATGAGTTGAAGCTGCTCATTGTCGATGTCTTGAGTAAAATAGTAGACCCCAAGTACGTAAGTGAAGTTGTCACCCTCGCTGGTAATCCGGAACTCTTGTGAAAAAGAACTTTGCTCTGCAACGTTTTGAGTTTTCAATAAGTCAACGTCAGAAAAATCAGAGTCAATAAAGTCGGTAGAGTCGAAGGCGCGATAACCACTGACAGAAGTAAAGGTTAAAGCGTCAAAGTCGTAGTTCAATTCCAATGACAGTCCGGCGTCTTCGTTTTCGGACACCGGCAGGACGTCTAGGGCGACTTCGTTTTCAAAGAATGACCCGGTTTCAAATACCGTCCCACCCAGCGCAAGTAGCACTGAGTCGGGGCCCGGAACTGGGCCAGGTCGTGCATTGGCCACAATACCGTCGATTAAGGTGGGAGCTGCACAACAAATCTCATCGATTTGTGAGTAGTCCGCAATCACTCGTGCCGAAAGCCGATCATTGGGTTCCCATAACGCTTGGGCACGAAAGCCATACCGAGCTCGGTCGTTAATAACCTCTTCGCCAAAGTTGGCGTCGTCGACATAGCCATCTCGAGCCGTGGCGAAGCCTGCAAATCTAAAAGCGAGTTCATCGGGTACGGCAGAGAAAGACGCGGCAGCATTGATGCTGGTTAGGCCGTAGTTGCCCACCGATGCCTCAATGTAGCCGTCGCGTTCGTGGCCTGGTGCCCGTGTTCGCATGAGCACAGCACCTGACGGTGTGTTTTTACCGAATAATGTGCCCTGAGGGCCACGCAATACTTCGATGGCTGCCAAGTCCACCAATTCGTTGATCATGGCGCTTTGTCGTGAGCGGTAAACACCGTCAACATACAAACCCACCGATGATTCCAAACCAAAGTTTTGCGAACTTGTGCCAACGCCGCGAATGTTGAAGTTGGATGTGGTTGCGGTCTGGTTTTGGCTGACGACTAACCCAGGTACGTTTGACTGCAAGTCAAACATGTCCGTGGCACCGACTTCCACTATGGCGTCCCCAGAAAATGCACTGACCGCAATAGGTACGCTTTGAAGGTTTTGCTCTCGCTTTTGAGCGGTTACAACGATTTCCTCCAGTTCTTGGGCTACCGCTGGGATGGCGCCAAGAATGGAGAGCATAAATGTAGTGATTAAGACCTGTTTGGTCTTACCCAATAGAAAGGACATTAAATTCCCCCGATGCTGTCGATTTTTAAAGTCAGAAAGCTATAATTGTATAAAATCTACATCCTAGGCACCCAAAAAAGA
>JBCCFQ010000192.1:0-6723 GCA_039029655.1 Pseudomonadota bacterium
CGCCCTCCGCATGATCGCCGAGAAGCTCCGGCGAAGCGAGCCCCGTTGGGATCTCGACTACCGGCAGGGCGGAGCCTTCGAGCTTCCGAAATTGCTCGACCACCGCAACCTGCACGATCTCCTCCTACTCGAGGCGATCCTCGCCCGCGCCCCCTGCGGGGATCCGGCGGCGCCAAGCGGGGGCGTCGCTATACACCGTTACCAACAAATCAAAGCTTGCGGCACAAAAATATGCCGAAGCCTGGAGAGCTTTGTCGGATAGCAAAGAGGAAGACGAGGCGAAACAGGAGTTGTTTGGAAACCCGGTCAAGCTCTTTCATCCGGTCTTGTACATGAGCCAAGACAGCTTTAACCGTCGCGCAAACGGAGAGTACTTCGTGGACATAGAGTTCGAGGTGCAACCCAATGGCCAAGTCAGAGACGTGAAAGTGGTGGAGTCAAACGCACCCGCCGATGCGCGTCGACTGGTTCGGCAAATGGCTCGAAGAGCGCGTTATCGACCTCGCTATGAAAATGGCGAAGCCATGAGTACCACAGGGGTGGGTTCGCGACAAAGGGTTGTGATTGTAGAGCCGGAACAGGCCTGCGATCCATCCTTCCCTGGATGCCGACAAGGTCGATAAAAACCTTAACCGGTTGACTCGTCTCCCGCCAGAAACACCTTTAGCTGTTGCCCCAAACCCTTGCAGGCAGCGGCACCGGTGCGGGCAATGAGAGGGATAGGCAAGACCATACCGGCAACGTAGGAAGTGCCATTTGCATCGGCGCTGATATACCCCGCGGTTTCAACGTTCTTAACATCCCAAACCGACGCCTCGTAGGAAGAATCACGTTCCCACCAGTTCAAACCAAAACAACCACCGCCGCCGGTGCTCAGGGCGCAGGTCATGCTACCGCCACGGGCGACAGTTTGTGTATTCCCGTCTATCCATACCAGATAACGTACTTGGTTCGCCGCAATTCGATCAGCCACACCAGGCTGAGCCAACAATTCCGCCAAGTCATTGGGTGACGTCGGTGCCAACCGTGGCTCAAACCATGGAAACATTTGATCCACAAACTCCGTGGCAGGCACTAACCGCAAAGGCTTTCGACCCGTGCCAATGGTCTGAGCGACGCATTCAGTGAAACTCTGCTCCGCCTCTTTGTCGGTATGATCTGTTCGACCGAGAATCACAACAGCTTCATCTGCCGCAATCCCTGTCCCGGTTTGTCTCGCTTGCTCGATACTGGATGTGACACCACATCCGCCAAGCAACACTAGGGAAAACCCTAACCACAATTGATGACTGATTCGGCCTGCTTGGGCTTCGGCTTTCATTGACCACTACCTCCGGTGCTTCCAACCACACCATTGCTCAGCAACCAATCGCGAATGGTGGGCTGCTTGTGAAAATCCAACACCATGGCGGCAGCCCCGTCGCGGATTGCTAGTCGTGTCGCGTCTTGTAGGGAGTCCCTACCCGTCAACCCCTTGGCAGGACTCTTGCCGTAGGCAACGATGGGCCACGCGGCAATCAACTCCCCGTCGGGTGTATACATCTGAACGCGGTACTTAATAGATACAGCGTAAAAACGTAACCCTGAATCTCTTGGTGTTAGGAAACCATACTCTTCAATGGTGGGACGCAGTATCGCCTGCACGCCCCGACCATTTTCCTCAACGGGTACACCTGGCACCGTAACAACATTACGGAACATGGTGCTAAACACTCTATCGAAAAACTGGATATTGAGATCGCCAAGCTCAATACGCCACTTTCCCCCCTCGTCCGGATTTTGTTCATAAACGTAGTGACGAAAGCCTTCGTCGTAAACAACGCCCATGGTGACGGGCAAGGTACCGATGAGTGGCGCTGGTGTCGTGCCCGTAACCGGGACAACATTGGAACAACCGCTCAGAAATAGAGCGAACAAGAAAACTGCAATCCTAAACAGAGGTGTCAATTCTGTACCCCATTTGTGTGTTCTGGGTGGCCGAGGAAAATTCATCATATCGGGGCATTGGTTTGGCAATGCAACGCAAGGCCACGTTGTAACCAGGTTACCCTATTTTCTGCGATTCCAAAAATCCTCATTAGTTCCTGAATCTTGCGAACTTTATGACAATTTTCAGTCTAAACAAACAAACCCTCGCAACAGATAGTTTCTTTGCCCCGAGAGTATGGATTAGGCACGCGTAACTGGTTGATAGTTGGATCGAGCTATTGTATCCATCGAAGTGGTAGAGATAGGATTAAAGACTGCCAAAAAGCAGCATTTTCCATAACCTAAAAAGGTGGAATGGCAATGAAATCGAAACGACACCATCTGGACCTACTGGCCACCCTTGGGCTCACCTTATTTTTCGTCGGATGTTCTAGCAACCCCTATGGTTCACCCTCGGGTTCTGGCTCGGGACAGGGATCAGGCGGTGTTCGGGTTGGTGTCGGTCTGCCAGGTGGCAGCACGCCCACTGTGGGTTTACCCGGCGGTGGTGGTCTTCCCGGCGGAAGTAGCGGCGGCGGTCTCCCCGGCGGAAGCAGTGGTGGTGGACTACCCGGTGGTGGCAGCAGCGGCGGTGTTGGATTGCCCAGCGGCGGTGGCGGCGGTGGCCTGCCTGGTGGCGGTAGTGGCATGCCAATGCCTGGCGGTTCATCCGGGGGATCCAGTGGGGGTTCCTCGAGCGGTTCGCCGGGTGGTTCCAGTGGTGGTTCAAGCGGCGGTGCTGACGGTGGTACGCCGGGTGCGACAGCCGGTGCTGACAATCCATTCTCTTTACCCAGGGTGAATTCACCCTTGGGCAACCAAAATACTAAGTCCCGAAAATCACGTCATGATGATGCCATCCGGCGTTCCAGTGGTGCGCTAGGTGAGGCCGGCGGTCAACTGTCCGATGCAGCGGTAGCGTTAGGCGACGCGGACAACAAGGGCAAAGCCGGTGCCAAGGAAGCAAAAGAAGCGGTTGAAACCGCGGCAGAGGCTGTCATTGCCGCCAGCGAAGAACTGGCAGTGTTGGCAGAGCAAGGGGACAAGGCTTCAGTTGATGAGAGGCAAACGGGTTTGCTCAACGCTCAAGAAGCACTTATTAACGCTGAGGAAGCACTAGCGAAAGCTAGATTGATTATCGTGGATGCCAATGCCGATGGTGACAATGATGAAATGACGGCAGCAGAAGGCGCGATTACCGGTGCTGAAGGCGCCATTGCAGAAGCACAAGGCACCATGTCTGACGTTATCGAAGAAGTCTATGTGGTGTTAGCCGAAGAAGGCGCTGAACCCACTGCCGATGCAAACGTTGAACTCAACGCGTCCCTGGCGGATTTTGACAAGATGTTGGCTCGAGAACGCGGCCGAATGAGGCAAGGCAATCGCATGCCTTCGGTACCCACTCGGAAAACCTCTGCCGGCAGTAACACTCAAAAAGGCAATGGCAACGCGAAAAGTGGTGGATCCAACAGCGGCTCTCAGGGGTCACAATCTCAAAACAGCAACACCTCAGGTTCAGCGGCCGGAAACTCAAGTGATGGCCTATCAGTGGGTGACGAGAAAAGCACCAGACGGTCCAGTAACTCACCTAGCCAACCCACCACGCCTAGCGGGCAGCCTATACCATCCGGTGAAGACGATGACATCGTGGCACGACAGATTCGTGAAGCTGCGGAACAAGAATCTGACCCTCGCCTAAAAGAAAAACTCTGGCAAGAATATATCGCGTACAAACAGGGCGGGAATTAAATGAAGCACCACGTCTTAGTCAAAACCATAGCGCTGTTAAGCCTTAGCCTAGTCAGCGGCTGTGGCAGCAGTCAGGTCATCACCCATAACGCCAAGCCTGCGGTCAGCGCACCGGATATACCAGAGCATACTCTGCTTGATGTTGGCGTGTTGTTGTTTGATCCCGGCCTTCCCGACACTCTAAAGGATTTGGAGAAGTCGGAACTGTCTGTGGATGTCAGAAAGGCAGAAGCCAGGTTCATCGCGTATCACATTAAGAACACCTTGGAGCGAACTGGCAATTGGGCGGCGGTTCGCGTAATTCCAGAGGATAACGGTGGTACTGATGTCATGGTCACTGGAAACATTATGAGTTCCGATGGTGACACGTTAGAGGTCTCTGTTGATGTTCGTGATAATGCTGGGCGTCACTGGTTTACCAAAAAGTATAGCGATCGCGCCAGTAAATTCGCCTACAAAGACTATGCCAGTGGTGGCGAAGACCCATTTCAAGATATCTACAATGAAGTGGCCAACGACATGTTGGCCTACCGCACCAAGATGTCGGAAAGAGATTTGGTGCAGCTAAGACAAGTATCTGCACTGAAGTTCGCGGCACGTCTATCGCCGTCGGCTTTTAAAGAATACATTGAGAAAGATCGCCGAGGGGAATACCAGATTCGAAGCCTGCCCTCCCCGGATGATCCGAAAGTTGCGCGTATGAATAGTATTCGCGACCGGGAGTATCTATTCGTCGACACACTCGACGAATACTATGGCCGTTTCTACCGGGATATGGCGCTGCCCTATAACAACTGGCGGCAGTACACCTATGAAGAGGCAGCGGCCGCAAGACAAATCAAGACCCAGGCAAGGAACAGGATGTTGGCCGGCGCAGCCATGGTGGTTGGCGGGGTATTAGTGGACAAGAACGCTAACAGTACCGCAACCCGAGTTGTAGGAACCGGTGCTGCCATCGCCGGTGTTGGTGCGTTTCGCTCTGGTCTATTGCGACGCCGTGACGCCAAGATTCATGAAGACACCCTCAAGGAATTGAACTTATCCCTAGAATCCGAAGTCGCACCGTTGGTTGTGGAAGTTGATGGCCGCACAACGGAACTAAAAGGTTCTGCAGAAGCTCAATATGCCGAATGGCGTCGCTTGTTAGAGGATATTCATGCATCGGAAACTGGGCTGGATGAGGAACCATCCGGGGAGTAACCGTTTCTAATGCCATATGGATAAAGTCAAATCGGGTCAGCAGCTATCAGATCGTTACACTCTCAAAGACCGCCTTTCCATGGGCGGAATGGGAGAGGTTTGGCTCGCCCATGACAATGTGCGGCAGCAAAATGTCGTACTCAAATTCTTAAGCACACATCTCGCCACCAACGCTTCGGCACAGGCGTTGCTGCAGCGCGAGTTCGATCAAGCAAGACGATTGATTCATCCCAATATCGTTCGTGCGCTGGGCTTGGAAACCATTGACCATCGACTTTGTTTGGTCAGCGAGTTTGCCGGATCAAGAACCACCGAAATTCTAAAGCACGGGGACTATCGAGAGTTTCTACCAACACTCTTACCTATTCTCGACGCCCTAAGTTACGCCCACAGTGCCGGATTGATACATCGTGACATAAAGCCTTCAAACATTGTCCTGGGAGACGATGATACGCCCAGACTTGCCGACTTTGGCTTGAGTCTGGAACAAGGAGCCGAAACAGATCTTAGTGGCGGCTCCTTGTTTTACATGAGTCCGCAACAGTTAGCTGGCGACACGCCGGATCCCAGAGACGATATCTATTCCTTTGGCGCAACGCTCTACGAACTGATCAACGGACAACCGCCCTTCTATCCCAATATTTCAGAAGATCGAATACGCAGTGAAGTCCCAAGTCCATTGAAATCGACAGTGGTTCTTCCTACGGGTCTGGATGCACTGATTTTTAGCATGTTGTCCAAACGTCGAGAGGAACGACCAGAGTCCTTTGCCGAAATCAAACAACGCCTGTTGGACTACATTGACGTCGCCGACAATCGAACGGCACCACCAGAACATATTGTCGCCGGCGGCATGGAACCCATTCATGCCACCAGTTTCGAACAGTCCGTCGTAGAACCTAGCCACTTCACCTCAGCTGACGAAGACTACGTTCCCACAACGCCCAGTTTCAAAAGCGAACCCACCGTATCGGTACGCTCGGCGGCAATTGCGTTGGCTATAGCAGTAGTCGCTGTGGGTCTGGTTGTGTTCTTGTTGCCGAAATTTGCGCCAACGGTCACGCCGGATTTGTCTCGCAACACCAGTGTCGAGGGAAACGAGGACTTTGGTGAAATCACACCAAGCAACAACGCTGACTCTGAGACACCCGCCGCAGCCAATACGGAAACCCCTCAAGGTGAAGCGGCAACTACCACCAGAGCGCCATATGAAGAAGCCACCTTTCAGAGAGAACGAAGTGAAGCCCAAGACTTCACACTGGCGCTCCTCAGACAACAAATGGCGCTGGAAGATAAAAAGGTCACTGTGTGGGCACCAGATGAATACAAGAAAGCCCAAGCTCTAGGGGACCATGGTGACGCCCTCTTCCGAGAAGAACGTTTTGGTGAGGCCATGGACAGTTACTATCAAGCGGAAACTGTCCTAATCGAACTGACCGAAAGGGCGGACGGCGTATTGGACGAGCTGTTATCGGCTGGACAAACGGCTATCGATGCATTGGATCAAGAGACCGCAGAAGAAGCTTTTGACGCAGTACTGCGAATAGACGCTGCCAATGCTCGAGCCATCACTGGTCTTGAAATTACTGAAGCAATACCCACCATCTCTGCACTACTGGAGAGTGGCGATGCCAAATTTCGGGCTGGCGAACTTAGAGACGCTCGTTCTGACTACGACGAAGTCCTAAAGATTTATCCTGGCAACCAAGTGGCCATCGACGAAGAAACTCAAGGAACGTGTCGAAAAGAAACGAGCCAGTCGCATTGCCCCCAAAGCTCCTCCCAGGACTGCAGTCAATCCGGAAC